>DATEZX010000285.1:0-11563 GCA_035255225.1 Candidatus Limnocylindrales bacterium | reverse complement strand
ATGTGCCAGCGACGAGCCAGGTTGCCAAGATCGTGATGAGCATCGCGGTCAGGACGGCGATCTTGGTGGCGGCGTCCGTTACCGCGTCGTCGGCGAGGTGGGCGCTGCTGAAGACGGCGGCGATCGCGACCCAGCCCTTCGGGTTGGCGACGCCGAGGAGCGCTCCGCCCGCGAGCGAGGGGGCGTCCGCGGCCGCGGTCTGCTCCGAGAGCGGGGGCGCCGTCGCGATGTGGTAGGCCAGCCAGAGGATGTACGCCACCGAGATCCCGAGCAGCACTGAGCCGATCGCGGGGAGCGCGACAAGGGCGGCTGTGATCCCGGTGGCCACCGCGACGAGGACGACCGTCGTCCCGACCGTGACCCCGATCAGGTACTTGAGAGCATGCCGCACGCCGAAGACCGAACCCGCGGCGAAGAGGCTGATCGTCGCTGGGCCCGGGCTGCCCATGATCGCCAGGGAGATAAGCAGGAGCGGACCGATCGATTCCCAGCGGATCGCGGGGAACACAAGCACCTCAGACATCGCCGCAGCTGACTCCGGCCAATGTCTCGACGGTAGCAAGCGTCGACGCCGACAGTCTTGAACGATTCTCGAGCCGACGGGCGGAGTCGATGAGGCTCCGACCGAGCGCTGGCGGCGGCGAGCGCGCAGAGGTTTACCTCTCTACAGGCGAGGTCACCGACCTCACGAGGCCTCCGGCGCTGACGCAAGACGCGACTGTGCTTCGCGGAGCGGGTCGGGAATGCGGCCGCCGAGTCGAAAGAGGACGCCTCCGGCCAGCACCGCGGCGAGCGCGCCACCCCACCACACGGCGTCTGGCGAGGTCTGCAGGAGAAGGCCACCAATCGCGGGGCCGAGCGCCTGCGAAGCGGTGAACATCAGACCGAAGACCGACAGGTAGCGGCCGAGCAGATGGGCCGGGGCCATGTCCGCGACCAGCGGCCCGAGAACGACGATGTGGAAGCACTCACCGATGGCGAGCACGATCGCCACGCCGGCGAGGAGACTGCCCGCAGCCAGCTCCGAGGGGATGAGCGTCGCTGGCAGCACCGCCAGCAAGGCGACGGCAAACACTCCGCTTGCCGCCGCGAACGCGTGGGTGCGTCGCATCCGTGCCACGACACGCACCGCCGGGATCTGCGCGATGACGACGAACGCCGTGTTGACGAGGAAGATGATCCCGAGAGTGGCGGGGCCGACCGCCGTGTGCGCCACGGCAAATGGTCCCAGGATGTTGGAGAAGAACGTGTGGCCGACGACCACGAGCACGAGGTTGGCGGCGATCACCGTGAGGAACAGCCGATCTCGAGCGACGGCGCGGAAGCCGGTCCCGTCGGCGTGTGTCGCTGCGATGGTCACGGCTGGCGGGATCGGCACGAAGGCGAGCACGATCAGCGCGAACCCCGCGTAGGTGATCGCGTCGAAGAGATACAGCGCCTGGAACGAGCCGAGCTGCTGGGCCGATGCGACGATGAATCCGGCGACCGTCGCGCCCAGACCGAGACCGAGGTTGCCCGCGACGCGGGCAAGCGCGACGGAGGCCGCTCGCTGCTCGCGGTTGACCAACGTGAAGATCAACTGTCGATTGGCCGTTCCTGCCAGACCGATCCCGGCTCCGCCGACAATCGAGCAGGCAAACGCCTGCCAGGGAACGTCCACGTAGGCGATGCCGGCGTAGCCCAGGGCGCTCGCCAGGCTTCCGGCGACCACGATCGCCTTGGCGGAGTAGCGGTCGAGCAACGCTCCCGTCGGGGGCGTGACGATGGCGGCCGTCCCCATGATCGCCGCGAGCACCAGTCCCGCTGTCGACGTTGAGAAGCCACGGATCTGGTGCAGATAGATGATCTCGAAGGGAAGGATCAGCCCGTACCCGAAGTAGTTGAGGGCGTTTCCCGCTTGCAGGATGAGCACGGGGCGAGGGAGCCCGGTGCGCCAACCCGCGACGAGGTGTGAGACGCGGCGGTTCATCCGCCTGAGCCTCGCCGTGGCGCGAGCGTCGTACGGATCGGCCGGGTGACGTTCACGGGATCGATCCGGGTGCACCGCAAGAGCCGCTGGGTGTACATACGTGGCTGGTGTCGTCGCTGGGACTGAACGAGGATCGCGACCCAGCTCTTCGGGTTAGCCACGCCGATGAGCGCACCCATTGGCGTCGCGAAACTGCTGATTCACGCCGCCGACGGTAGGATGAGCCGATGCTCCCGGTCTTGAACGATCCTGCGGCCGGACGCTCGGACTCGATCAGGTTCGGACCGAGCGCGTACGGCGTCGAGCGCGCCGAGGTGTACATCGCCACGCGCGGGTTCGAGCCGCACCGGCACGACACCTACGGGATCGGCGTCACGACGGCCGGCGTGCAGGTCTTTCGGTACCGCGGCTCACAACGCGTCTGCCTGCCCGGTCAGCTGCACATCCTGCATCCCGACGAGGCGCACGACGGCCGCCCGGGAACCGAGGACGGCTTCGGTTACCGGATCCTCTACATCCCGCCCGAACTCGTCCGGAGCGCCCTTGGCGGTCGCGCGCTACCGTTCGTCGCCGATCCGGTCCAGGAGCCGGAGCCGACGGCTCGACCCATCGTTGCCCTGCTCGCCGACCTCGACGACCCGATCAGCGAGCTGGGCTGTGCCGAGATCGCCGTCGCGGCCGCCGACTGCCTCCTGTCGCTCAGTGATTCCCACAACCGCCGCCGAGCCACGGTCAACATCAGGGCGGTCGAGCTCGTGCGCGAGTATCTCGCGGCCCACGCACGGGAGCAGACGCCCGCCGCGACTCTCGAAGGGATCGCGGGAACCGACCGCTTCACGATCACCCGCGACTTCCGATGGGCGTTCGGGACCAGCCCCGACCGCTACCGGACGCTGCGCCGCCTCGCGCTCGCGCAAGCCGCGATCGAGAGCGGGCAGTCACTCGCGCAAGTCGCTGCCGAGGCCGGCTTCGCCGACCAGAGCCACATGACACGCCAGTTCAAGCGGACCTATGGATTGACGCCGACACGGTGGAGGGCCCTCACAGCCGCCTCACCGACAGAACGTCTCGAGACCAAGAGCCACCTCCGGTCGATTCACCATAGAGCCACAATCTCCTCGATCCTGGAACTCATGGGTCGCAATCGCAGCTCTGCGGTCTCATAGCGCGCGACCGCTGACTCGGGGACGGCAGCCAAGCGCCTGGTCGTACCGAGCAAGACAACGTCCTTGCCCAGCCGATCCTTCGATCGACCAGCACATATCGGACCCCGCAGCGAACGTCACTTGCGAGCCGAGAACTCGATCCACGAAGGCCGCGACGTTGGATCTTCGCTGGAGAACGCCGGCCGCAATGTCATCTCTCAGCCCTGGTGAGACGGCGATCGTCGCCTCGAATACTTGCCCAAGGAACCCATTCCGGAACGTCGGAGTGACGCCAAGGAATCACGTTATCTCTTGATCATCGCGTCTCCTGGACGACGGCCCAGGCCTCGATCTCGACCCTGGCGCCCAGCGGGAGTGCGGAGGTCGCGAAGGCGGTCCGTGCTGGCAGCGATGAGCCAAAGAACTCAGCATAGGGACCATTAAGGGCCGGCCAGTCCGCGATGTCAGCCAGGTACACGTTGACTTTGATGACCTGTTCTCTTGTCACACCGGCGTCGGCGAGCACGTTGCTGAGATTACGGAGCGTCTGCTCGAGCTCGGGTCCGAAGCCGCCCTCGACCACCTTCCCGTCATCGCCTAGGCCGATCTGACCTGACGTGGCGATCGTGTCTCCAATCCGACGCCATGGGCTGAAAGGCCCGACCGTCTTTCCCATGAATGGCTTCTCCTTCACGTCGCCTCGGCCTGCGGGTCAGACTGCGCGACTCCCTTCTCAACGGGGGGAGTGCCGCAGGCCTCACCGCAGCTATACCGTCGACTCATGCCGCCGACGGTACGAAGCGCCGATGCTCACCGTCTTGAACGATCCTGCGGCCGCACGCTCGGACTCGATCAGGTTCGGACCGAGCGCTTACTGCGTCGAGCGCGCGGAGGTCTAGCTCTCCACGCGCGGGTTCGATCCACACCGCCACCCACGGTCGGATGACCCGGATGTCCTTGGCAGCGCCAAGCCCGGGCGGGCGGTCACGACGCCGGGACCTGCTCACTCGCGGGGTCGGGAGCCACCGCGGCGGCCGTCTCGAGGCTCGCCTGGCGTCCCGCGGCAGAGAGTGGGATCACCGCGACGTGGTCGGCCCCGGCCTCGCCCAGGGCGGCCACCCGGGCCCTGAGCGTGGCCGCGTCTCCGGTCGCGACGAGGGCGTCGACGAGCCGATCGGAGATCGCGTCGAGATCCTCTTCCGTATAGCCGCCCCGGCGCAGGTTCGCGCGGTAGTTCGGCTGGCCTAGATATCGCCGGACGAGCCCGGTGGCCGCTTCCCGGACGGCAGTCTTGCCCCCGAGGATGGCCGGCAGCGAGACGATCAGGACGGGACGGTCCGGCTGGCCGACCCGGGCCGCCGCGGCATCGAGGATCTCCCTGGCCTCGCGGACGAGCCCGATGTCAACGAGGTAGGGAAATGCGCCGAGCGCACGCTCCGCGGCCAGTCCCAGCATGCCCGGTCGGAGGGCCGCCAGGACGAGCGGCGGGTCATCGACCGGGGGGCCCGACCACGGGGCGGCCGCATAGCCATCGAGATACGCGGTCATCGTCGCGAGCGGCCCCGCGTAATCATGGCCGCGGGCCACCACGGACGAGCGATGCGAGACTCCGAGACCCATCACGAATCGGCCGCCGGAGAGGTCGGCGATGGTTCGGGCGCCCGAGTGGGCGGCGGTCGCGTCGCGGGCGTACGTCGAGGCGATCCCGAGCCCGAGGGTCAACCGCGAGGTGCTCCGGGCGAGCGCGCCGAGCACGGCGAAGGGCTCACGGCCGGCCGATTCGTTGATCCACAGCGCGCCGAACCCGAGGTCCTGCACCACGCCGGCGAAACGCAGGACTTCCTCGATCGGGATCGCGTCGAGGGACGCCCAGATACCGACCGGGCCGAGCGCGACCCGAAGATCCGCTCTCGTGACCACGTCAGGCCTGTCGGAGTTGACTCATGTCGCCGACGGTACGAGCCGCCGATGCTGACCGTCTTGAACGATCCTGCGGCCGGACGCTGATGCGGCACCGCGGATCTCTGCGGACTCTGCCCGTGCCAGTGACTCTCTCGGCAGCATGCGGCGTGCACGCGTGCCTTCGCCGGCGGTCTATTGAGACTGAGTCTCGATTGGTGGTACGGTGCTACCCGTGCCAAGCGATCGAGCCGTCCTCGCCGCCCTCGGTGGTGCCGGCTACCGCCTCACCGCACCGCGGCGGGTCGTTGCCCGCCTGATCGCGGGCCAGCGCGGCCACTTCACCGCGGACGATCTCGTCGCGCGGTCGCGCACGGAGCGACTCGGGTTGGGGCGGGCGACGATCTTCCGGTCGCTGGACATCCTCGCGGGCCTTGGCGTGGTCGAGCGTCTCGACCTCCCGACCGGCGATCACGCCTTCGTCGGCTGCGAGCCAGACCACCATCATCACCTCGTCTGCTCACGCTGCGGTCGGTCGACCGATGTCGAGGACAGCGGCCTGGCCGACCTGGTCGCCGACCTCGGTCGCCGGAGCGGCTACCAGGTCGAGACGCACCGGCTCGAGCTCTTCGGGGTCTGCCCGGACTGCCAGGCCGGGCGCGCGACGCTCAAGGCCGCCGGATGATCGGGGGTCGCGCCGCGAGGCTGGTCCTCCTCGCGGCATCGGCGGTCGCCGGCCTTGCTGCGTTCGCCGGATGCACAGCCTCGATCGCCACGCCGCGACCGGGCCCGATCAGCGTGGTCGCGACGACGACCGTCTTCGCGGACCTCGTCGCCAACGTCGGCGGCGATCGCGTGACCGTGACCAGCCTCGTCCCGGCGAACGGCGACGTCCACACCTTCGCCGCCCGCCCGTCCGACATGCGGGCGGTGGCGGGCGCCAGGCTCCTGGTCATGAACGGCCTCGGGCTCGACGACTGGCTCCAGGGCACGCTGGCGAACGCGGCCGCGCCGGGCACGCCGATCCTCCGGCTCGGCGAGAACCTCCCTGGCGTCCAGCTCATCGTCGGCCTGGATGCCACCGTGCCGAATCCCCACCTGTGGCTCGACGTCGCCTACGCGCGGCTGTACGTCGACCGGATCGCGGCGGCCCTCAGCGCGGTGGATCCCACCCATGCCGCCGACTACCAGGCGGGTCACGACGCCTACGACGCCAGGCTGACTGCGCTGGACGCTGCCGTCCGCTCTCGGCTCGCGGCGATCCCCGAGGCGAACCGGAAGGTCGTGATGTTCCACGACGCGTTCCCGTACTTCGGTCGGGCCTATGGCCTGACGATCGTCGGCGTCGCCGTCGCGGCGCCCGGCCAGGACCCGAGCGCCGGCTACACCGCCCAGCTGATCGACGCCATCCGCCAGGCTGGCGCGAAGGCGATCTTCAGCGAGCGCCAGTTCCCGACCAGGCTCGTCGACCAGCTGTCCTCCGAGACCGGCGTGCGCGTCGTGGCCGACCTGTACGACGACACGCTCGGCGATCCCCCGGTGACGAGCTACGTGGCCCTCATCGACTGGGACGTCCAGCGCATCGCCGAGGCACTCGGGTCATGAGCCTGCGGCCCAGCGCCCACGCGCCCGCCGGGGAGGCGCCGGCCAGCGCGACCGAGATCGCCGTCAGGCTGCGGGGCGTCTCGGCCGGCTACGGCGACGCGATCGCCCTGGCCGACGTCGATCTCGAGATCGCGCGCGGCTCGCTGCTCGCCGTCTTCGGGCCGAACGGCGGCGGCAAGACGACGCTCCTCAAGCTCATCGCCGGCCTGCTCAGCGCGTGGACCGGCTCGATCGAGGTCCTCGGCTCGCCGCCCGGGACCCAGTCGCGCCGGATCGCCTACGTCCCACAGGCTGAGCTGGTGGACTGGTCCTTCCCGGTGAGCGTCCGGGACGTCGCGATGATGGGCCGCTATCCGAGGCTCGGGCCGTTCCGTCAGCCGGCGGCCCGCGATCGCGAGGCAGTCGCGGCCGCGCTCGAACGCGTCGGGATGCTCAGCCGATCGAGAAGCCAGATCGGCGGCCTGTCGGGCGGCCAGCGACGGCGCGCCTTCCTCGCCCGGGCCATCGCCGCCGAGGCGGACCTGTACCTGCTCGACGAGCCCGTCACGGGGGTCGACAGCCCGACCCAGGAGGAGCTGATGGAACTCCTCGCCGACGAGGCCGCGGCCGGCCGGACGATCGTCGCGACGACCCACGACCTCGCGGCTGCCAGCCGGCACTTCCACGACGTCGTGGGGATCAATCGCCGCGTCACGGCCTCGGGTCCGGCGACGATCCTGGGCGACGCCGACGTCCTGGCGCGAACGTACGGCGGTCACCTGCTCGTCATCGGCGAGCGCGGGGTGCTGCTCGACGACGCCCACCACCACGACGCGGCGAGCGGCGGCGAGCGCCACTTCCACGACACCGGGATCGCGCCGTGACGCCGCTCGACCTCGTCCTCGAGCCCCTCGGCTTCCCGTTCTTCGTCCGGGCCCTGCTGGCGGCGACGACCGTCGGGCTGGTCTGCGCCGTCGTCGGCAGCTACATGGTCCTGCGGGGCCTGGCCTTCATGGGCGATGCTCTCAGCCACTCGGCATTTCCGGGCGTCGTTGTCGCGTACCTGCTCCGAGGGCCGTTCTATCTCGGCGCCGCCATCGCCGCCGTCGGGACGGCGCTCGCGATCGGCTGGGTCACGAGGCGCGGCAACCTGCGCGGTGACACGGCGATCGGGGTCCTGTTCGCGGGGATGTTCGCGCTCGGGATCTTCCTGTTCAGCCTGATCCCGAACTACGTCGGCGACCTGTTCGGGTTCCTGTTCGGCGAGGTGCTCGGCATCGGGCCCGATGACCTCGTGGCGCTGTCGGCCCTCGCGGTCGTCGTCCTCGGGACGGTGGTCCTGCTCTGGAAGGAGCTGCTGTACTCGACCTTCGATCCGCTCGGCGCCGCGGCCTCTGGCCTGCCGGTCGCTCGGCTCGACTACCTGTTCCTCGCGCTCATCGCCCTGACCGTCGTCATCAGCCTCCAGGCCGTCGGGATCATCCTCGTCGTCGCGATGCTCGTCACGCCGGCGGCGACGGCCCAGCTCGTCGCCCGGAGCTTCGGCCCGCTCGTCCTCACGGCGGCGCTCGTCGGCATCGCCTGCCCGATCGTCGGCCTGTACGTCAGCTACTGGGTCGATGCGGCGAGCGGCGCCACGATCGTCCTGGTCGAGACCGCCCTCTTCGCGATCGTCCTGCTCGGGCGGCGCGTCCGACGCCCCGGGCGCGACCGGGAGCGCGTCCCGTCCTAGCCCGACCACGCGGGCCGCGCGGTCGCGTGACTACGCGGGGCCCACGTCGGCTCCGAGCTCACGGAGCCGGCCGGCGAGGAACGCCCGCTCGACCGCGTTCTCCGTCAGCTCGATCGCCCGCCGGTAGGCCTCGATCGCCGCCTCGCGCTCGCCGAGCCGGCGATGGAGGTCGGCGCGGGCCGAGTGGAAGTACGGGTACTCGGCGAGCCGCGGCTCGCCCGCGAGGCCGGCCAGCCGGTCGAGCCCGGCCCGGGGGCCCTCGGCCATCGCGATCGCCACCGCGCGATTGAGCTCCACGATCGGCGATGGCGCGACCTCGGCGAGCCGGCTGTAGAGAACAGCGACCTCCCGCCAGTCCGTGCCGGCCGGCGTCAGCGCCGCGTCGTGGACCGCGGCGATCGCCGCCTGGAGCTGGTAGGCGCCGGGACGCCGCATCCGGACCGCCCGATCGAGAAGCGCCCGGCCCTCCTCGATCTCGGCGCGATCCCAGCGGGTGCGATCCTGGTCGTCGAGGAGCACGAGCTCACCAGCGGGTCCGACCCTCGCGTCTCGGCGAGCGTCGTGGAGGAGCATCAAGGCGAGCAGGCCGATGGCCTCGGGTTCGTCCGGCATCAGGCCTACCAGGACCCGACCGAGCCGGATCGCCTCGCCGCACAGCTCGCGGCGGACGAGAGCCTCGCCGGTCGACGCGCCGTAGCCCTCGTTGAAGATCAGGTACAGGACCCGCAGCACCGCGTCGAGCCGCTCCGGCAGCAGCTCGGGCGGCGGGACGCGGTACGGGATCCGGGCGTCCCGGATCTTCCGCTTCGCCCGGACGAGCCGCTGCGCGAGGGTCGCCTCGGGGACGAGGAATGCGCGCGCGATCTCGGGCGTCGTCAGGCCACCCAGCGTCCGGAGCGTCAGCGCGACGCGGGCGTCGGGGGCGAGCGCGGGGTGGCAGCAGGTGAAGATCAGCCGCAGGCGATCGTCGGGCTGGTCCGTCGGACCGCCCTCCCCAGGCCCGGAGCCGACGGCCGAGCCTGCCTCCACGAGGGCCTCGCGCCGAAGGAGCTCCGTCTTCTCGGCGAGCGTCCGGCGACGCCGGATGCGGTCGAGCGCGCGGTTGCGAGCGGTCGTCGTGATCCAGGCCCCGGGGTTCGCCGGCACACCCTGGCTCGGCCAGACCTCCAGCGCCCGGGCGTAGGCATCCTGGACCGCCTCCTCGGCGAGATCGAAGTCGCCGAGGATCCGGATGAGGGTCGCGACCGCACGGCCCGATTCCTCGCGGAAGACCCGCTCGAGGGCATCGCGGGCGGCGGCAGCCTGGGTCACGCACCCTCGCCGATCGAGTCGCTAGCCGCCGGCGGCCGAGAAGTCGACGACCGGCCGGACCTCGATCGAGCCGTACCGGACGCCCGGGCACTTCGCCGCCAGCTCGAGGGCCGCGTCGAGGTCGGCCGCCTCGATGAGGTAGAAGCCGCCGAGGGCCTCCTTCGTCTCGGCGAACGGGCCGTCGGTCATGACGGTCTCACCGTCGCGGAGACGGATGGTCGTGGCCGTCGAGACCGGCTCGAGCGCCTCGCCGGCCTTGTAGGCACCCTGTTCGCGGAGCATCGCGGTGTAGGCGTTGTACGCGCCCATCGTCCGCTGCCACTCCTCGGGATCGTCGTTGACCGTGGTCGGGTCTGCGGTGCCGGTGTCGTAGATGAGGATGGCGTACTGCATGGCTCGGGGCCTCCAGGCTCGGGGGACGGTCGAGGTTCGTTCGTCACCCCAGCGACGAACGGATCGGTCGGCAATCGACGCTAGCATGCCGCCCATGCCCAGCGGCTCCGCGAGCGTGGTCCTCGAGGTCGATGGCCGCGAGGTCACGATCACGAACCCGGACAAGGTCTTCTTCCCGGCGATCGGGGCGACCAAGCTCGACCTCGTACGCTATTACCTGTCGGTAGCCTCCGGCGCGCTCGTGGGCGCCGGTTCCCGCCCGATGGCCCTCAAGCGCTTCGTCAACGGCGCCGACGGCGAGGCGTTCTTCCAGAAGCGCGCCCCCTCGAACCTGCCGCCGTTCGTGCGGACCGTGACGCTGTCGTTCCCGAGCGGCCGGACGGCCGACGAGATCGTCATCGACGATCCCGCCGGGCTGGCCTGGGTCATCAACCTCGGCTGCATCGACCTCAATCCCCATCCGGTCCGGGCCGATGACCTCGACCACCCCGACGAGCTGCGGGTCGATCTCGATCCCGTGCCCGGCGTCGCCTGGCCACAGATCCGCGACGTCGCCATGGTCACGAAGGAGGCGCTCGAGGCGGTCGGGCTCGTCGGTTGGCCGAAGACCTCCGGCTCGCGGGGCATCCACGTGAACGTCCGGATCGAGCGCCGCTGGACGTACCCCGAGGTCCGCCGGGCCGCGCTCGCGATCGCCCGCGACGTCGAGCGACGCGCGCCGTCCCTGGCCACCAGCAAGTGGTGGAAGGAGGAGCGCCACGGCGTCTTCCTCGACTACAACCAGAACGCCAAGGATCGGACCGTCGCCTCGGCCTACTCCGTGCGGCCACTGCCCGACGCGCGCGTCTCGACGCCGCTGTCGTGGGACGAGGTCCCGACCTGCGAGGCCGAGGCGTTCACGATCCAGACGGTGCCGGCGCGGTTCGCGGCGACCGGCGACCCTGGCGCGGGCATCGATCGAGCGGTTGGCTCGCTCGAGGCGCTGCTCGAGCTGTCACGCCGCCACGAGCGGGAGGGCCTGGGCGATGCGCCGTGGCCGCCGAACTACCGGAAGCAGGCCGGCGAGCCGCCGCGCGTCCAGCCGTCACGACAGCGTCGGGCGACGGCGGACTACGAGGGTCCCGAGGCGGAGACCCGTCGCGAGCAGCAGCGGGCGGCGATGGAGCGGCGCTGGGAGGCCGAGCTCGCGCGGCGGGCCACCGAGCGGGCGGCCGGCAACGACCCGTCGCGCCCGACGCGGCCCACCCCGACCGGCCGGCGCCGGTCGAGCGTCCCGGTCATCGAGATCTCGCGCGCCAAGTCGAAGGCCGACGCGCTCGCCGGCCTCGAGCGCTGGAAGGCACGCCACCCGACGGCCGCCGCGGCGCTCGAGCCGGCCGACGCACTCGTCGACGGGATGCGCGGCCGCTCGTCGCTCTGGTACCGCGTCCGGGTGAACCTCACCCACGTCCCCGAGGCGGACCGCCCGGGGCAGGAGGCGCTCGACCCGGACTACGACCCGTGGGCGGAGTACGAGTGGCCGGATCGGAG
>DATEZX010000284.1:0-8138 GCA_035255225.1 Candidatus Limnocylindrales bacterium | reverse complement strand
TCCCCGATGATCTTCTCGATCCGCCCGCCATGCGACTCGAAGACCGCCCGCATGACCGCGAAGTAGCGGTTCAGGACCTCCCGCAGCGCCTCCGGATCGAGCCGCTCCCCGAGCGCCGTCGAGCCCTTGAGGTCCGATGTGACGAGGGTGACCGTCGGGCGCTGCCGCGCCGCCCCGCGCTCGACGTCGCGCGCCGCCATCACGCGGCTCCGCGCCATTGGCTCAGACCGAGCCGCCGCCGGCGGGGGCCGGAGCGGACTCGGGCGTGGCCCGGCGCGACCGCCGGCGGCGCAGGTCGCGCAGGTCGCGCTGATCGAGGCCGGCGAGCCGGATGAGGTCGGCGTTGGCGGTCCGCGTCAGGCGCTCGCTGAGCTTGGAGTTGATGAGCTGCTCCAGGGCTGGCACGGTCATCAGGCTCTTGAGGGTCGGGCCGGGCACGCGAACCAGCTCCATCGGCTCCTCGGCCACGATGTTCACGGTCCGTGGGCTCCCGGTCAGGACCGCGATCTCGCCGAAGAAGTCACCGGGGCCCATCGACGACAGCGTCCGATAGCCGCTCCCCTCCGCCAGGCCGGCCACGGCCTTGCCTCCCAGCACGAAGTACGCCGAGTCGCCCGGATCGCCCTGCTTCATGATCGCGGTGCCAGCGTCGGCCCGATGCAAGGTCGCTCCCTCGAGGAACGCGCTCCGGCGCGGCATCGCCAGCGCACCGAGCTCGGGCAGGACATCGATCAGGCGGTCGAGGTCGAGCATCGTGGCCGGCCGACCGGCGGCCAGCGTCGGGGCGGCCGGCGCCGTTCGCAGGAGCTGGAGCGCGCGTCGCCACTCGGTCGCCGGCCGTCGCAGGCCGGGCAGCACGGCGTGGAGCGCGCCGGCTCCCATGAGGATGACCGACGCGACGACGATCAGGTCCCTCACGGGAAAGATGTCGGCGAGCCCGGCGCCGGCCATGCCCATGAGGAACAGGACGTCACGGGTCACGAAGAACGCCGAGAACACCCGGCCGCGCATGACTCGCGGGATGTTCCGCTGCATGAGCGTGCGGCGGGCGATGCCGAACGGGGCGTTGAGGAAGCCCGTGCACATGACGTAGACGATCGCGAGCTGGATGTTCGGCGCCAGGCCGTAGAGCACGCCGAAGATCCCCATCCCGACGATCCCGGCGGTCATCCACTCGACCTCGGGCAGCCGGTCGAGGTACTTGGCCATGAGCAGCGCCGCGACGGCGAACCCGACCGAGGTCAGGCCCTCCTGCAGGCCGTACTCGGCCTCGGTCGCGTTGAGGGCCTTGATCGCCATCGGCAGGAGCAAGACGTTCCACAGTCCGAACGACACGTTCACGAGCATGCCCGCGACGAGGAGCGATCGGAGGAGCGGGATCTGGACGAGGGTCCTCACCCCGTCGCGGAGGTTCGAGACGATGACCCGCACCGATGTCGACTCGTCGGCGGCGTCGGCGTGCTTCGGCAGCCGGACGAGCGTCACGCAGGCGAACGAGAACAGGAACGTCGCGGCGTCGATGAAGAACGGCAGGTGGATGTCGACGCCGGCGAGGAAGCCGGCCGCCGCGAAGCCGATGGCCGTCGAGCCGAACGAGCTGATCGACAGGAACGAGTTGGCGCGGGCGAGCTCCTCCTCGCTCGCGATCTCGGGCAGGACGCTCTCCCAGGCGGGATCGAAGAACTGCCGGACGATCGCCGCGCAGAACAGGATCACGTAGAGCACGACGATGTTGCCGGTGTCCACGACGAGGAACGGGATCGTCAGGACGAGAAGGCCGCGCAGCAGGTCCGAGGCCTGGAGGATCCGCTTCCGATCGAAGCGATCGACGAACACCCCGGCGAACAGGCCGACGAACAGCGTCGGGATCGCGGTCACCATGAGTGTCAGCCCGACATTCAGGGCCGAGCCCGTGACCCGGAAGACGTAGATCGCGGCCGCGAGATCGGTGAGCGACGAGCCGATCGTCGAGACCAGCTGGGCGGTCCAGAGCAGCGCGAAGCGACGGTTCCGGAAGACCGAGAACATTGAGGGGGTCGCGGCCGCCTGGGTCATCGGGGGCATGGCCTCGTGGCGCCTGGTGGACAGGCGCGAGTGTACCCGCGCGAGAGCCGCGAATGCCCGCAAGTCATGCCCATCGGCCGTCGTCGAGCGGGCCATCCGGCCCGCGGCCGGTCGCACGCGCTGATATACTCCCCGGGAGTATGACGACCGCCACTCCGACCAGCCTCCTCATCCTCGACGTCGAGGGCATGACCTGCGCCTCGTGCGTGAATCGGATCGAGCGCTATCTCCGCAGGGTCGATGGGGTCGTCGAGGCGAACGTCAACCTCGCCACGGAGCGCGCGTCCGTCTCGGTCGGGGCGGACGTCACGGTCGAGCGGTTGATCGAGGCGGTCGAGGCCGCGGGCTACGACGCCAGGCCGGCTGGCGACCTCGGGACGGTGACGGGCCTTCAGGCGAGCCTCGCGCCGGCCGCGACCAACGCCGCCGCGCCGGGCCCGCTCGTCGTCACCGCCGCCGTTGCCGAGCCAGTCCGCGAAGGTGAGCCGACGTACCAGGCCAGGCACCTGGCTGACCTGCGCCGGCGGCTCGTCGTGGCGGTCGTCCTCACCGTGCCGCTCCTCCTCGGCCTGGCGTCGATGACCATCGCGCCGTTCCTGCCGGGGTGGCTGACCAACCCGTGGCTCCAGCTCGCCCTCGCGACGCCCGTCCAGTTCTGGGCCGGCTGGGCGTTCTACGCGGGCGCCTGGAAGGTCGCGCGCCACGGCTCGACCGACATGAACACGCTCATCGCCGTCGGGACGTCGGCGGCGTACCTCTACAGCCTGGCGGCGATCCTCGCGCCGGACTTCTTCCGCGCCGCCGGCATCGTCACTGGCGGGGGCCTGCCGCTGTACTTCGACACCGCCGCGACGATCGTCACCCTGATCCTGCTGGGCCGCTTCCTCGAGGCCCGGGCCCGGAGCCACACCTCGGACGCCATCCGGCAGCTCATCGGCCTCCAGCCCCGGACCGCGCGGGTCGTCCGTGATGGGCTCGAGGTCGACGTTCCGCTCGAGGCCGTCGTCGCCGGCGACCTCGTGGTCGTTCGGCCGGGCGAGAAGGTCCCGGTGGACGGGCAGGTGCGGGACGGCCGGTCGGCGGTCGACGAGAGCATGGTCACCGGCGAGCCGATGCCGGTCACGAAGGTCGCCGGCGACGAGGTCATCGGCGGCACCCTGAACACGTCGGGCAGCTTCCGGTTCGAGGCCACGCGGGTCGGCCGCGACACCGTCCTCGCCCAGATCGTCCGGCTCGTCCAGGAGGCCCAGGGCTCGAAGGCGCCCATCCAGCGCCTCGCCGACGTGGTGGCCAGCTACTTCGTACCGGGGGTGATCCTCGTCGCGGCCGCGACGTTCGTCGCCTGGCTCGTGCTTGGCCCCGCACCGGCCTTCAACGTCGCGCTCGTGAACACGATCGCGGTCCTCATCATCGCCTGCCCCTGCGCCCTCGGCCTCGCGACCCCGACCTCGATCATGGTCGGCACCGGCAAGGGTGCGGAGCACGGCGTTCTGTTCCGGAACGCCGATGCCCTCGAGCGGCTCCAGAAGGTCCGGGCGGTCGTGCTCGACAAGACCGGCACGCTGACCGAGGGCAAGCCGCGGGTCACCGACGTCATCCCGGGTCCAGGCGCGCCGGCGATCGAGGAGCTGGTTCGCCTGGCCGCGATCACCGAGCGTGGCTCCGAGCATCCGCTCGGCGAGGCGATCGTGCGGCACGCTCGCGACGATCTCGGCCTCGCGCTCGATGACGCGGCCTCGTTCGAGGCGGTGGCGGGCGAGGGTGTCTCGGCGAATGTCGGTGGGCGCGAGGTCGTCGTCGGTCGCGCCGACTTCGTCCACGCGCGGGGCGCGGACCCGGCGACCCTGCTCGCCGCGGCCGACGACCTCGCCACGGCCGGCAAGACCCCCGTCTTCCTCGCGGTCGATCGGCAGGCGGTCGCGGTCATCGCGATCGCCGACACGCTGAAGGCCGGTTCCGTCGAGGCGGTCGCGGCCCTCCATCGACTCGGCCTCACCGTCGCGATGCTGACCGGCGACAACGAGCGCACCGCGAAGGCCATCGCTCGCCAGGCCGGCGTGGATCGCGTCCTGGCCGACGTCAGGCCGGACGAGAAGGCCGCGCAGGTGCGCCGTCTCCAGGCGGAGGGGACCCTGGTGGCGATGGTCGGCGACGGGATCAACGATGCGCCGGCCCTGGCCCAGGCCGATGTCGGGATCGCGATCGGGACCGGCACGGACGTCGCGATCGAGTCGGCCTCGGTGACGCTCATGAGCGGGGATCTCCGCGGCCTCGTGACCGCGATCGCGCTGTCTCGGGCGACGATGCGGAACATCCGCCAGAACCTGTTCTGGGCGTTCGCCTACAACGTCGCCCTCATCCCGCTCGCTGCCGGGGTGCTGTACCCGTTCCTCGGCGTCCTCCTCGACCCGATCCTCGCGGCCGGCGCGATGGCCCTCTCGTCGGTGACCGTCGTCTCGAACGCCCTGCGGCTGCGGGGCTTCCGGGCGCCGGTCATCGCCCGGGTCGCCGGTCCGACCGTCGAGCGTCCCGTCGAGGTCCGCGCCTAGACTCTCGGCCGTGGCCCCGCCGCGCTCCCGGATCGACGTTCCCGCGGACCCGCGCGACCTGCCGGGCGACTTCGCCCACCGCTGTGACGTCGAGGTCCGGCTGTCCGACACCGACGCGATGGGCCACGTCAACAACGCCCGCTACCTGACGTACGTCGAGATCGCCCGGGTCGCGTACTACGAGCAGGTCATCGGCAAGCCCCTGCCACTGGGCTTCCACGGCGCAGAGGAGGGGATGATCCTGGCCGAGGTCACGATGACCTATCGGGCCCAGGCGTACTTCGGCGAGACCCTGGCCGTCGAGTCCCGGATCGATCGGATCGGCACGACGAGCTTCGTCATGAGCCACCGGATGACCGCCCCGCAAAGCCGCTACGGTCCGGCCCGCCTCGTGGCCACGTCGGTCGGGACGCTGGTGTCGTTCGACTATGCGACCGAGAAGCCGATCCCCGTGCCGTCGGACTGGCGGGAGGCGATCGCCGCCTACGAGGGCTGGGACGCGCCGGCCTAGGGCTCGAAGCGCCGGAAGACCGCGACGGCGTTCTGGCCGCCGAACCCGAAGCCGTTGATCATCGCCGTCTCGACGCGCACCTGGCGCTTGACGTTCGGGACGTAGTCGAGGTCGCACTCCGGGTCGGGCTCGTGGTAGTTGATGGTCGGCGGGATCCAGCCGTCCCGGATCGACGAGACGGCCGCGACCGCCGCGGCCCCGCCGGCCCCGCCGAGCATGTGGCCGAGCATCGACTTGGGCGCCGTCACGGGCACCCTGCGGGCATGGTCGCCGAAGGCGGCCTTGATGGCGCGTGTCTCGGTGACGTCGTTGAGCGACGTCGACGTGCCGTGGGCCACGATCTCGTCGACCTCGTCGGGAGCGATCCCGGCCATCCGCATCGCATTCGTCATGGCCCGCATCGCGCCGCGGCCGGTCGGCTCGGGCGCCGAGATGTGGAAGGCGTCGGCCGTCAGCGCCGCGCCGATGACCTCGGCCAGGATCGGCGCCCCTCGCTCGAGGGCGTGGGCGGCCGATTCGAGGACGAGCACCCCGGCGCCCTCGCCGTAGACGAAGCCGTCGCGCGTCCGGTCGAACGGCCGCGACGCGCCCTGGGGGTCGTCGTTGCGCTTCGAGAGCGCGCCCATGTTGGCAAGGGCGGCGAAGGCCACCGGCAGGAGCGGCGCCTCGGTCCCCCCGGCGATGACGACGTCGCACTCGCCGGTCTTGATCAGCCGCAGGCCGTCCAGGAAGGCGATGACGCCTGAGGCGCACGCCGCGACCTGGGTGATGACCGGGCCGGACAGGCCGTACTTGATCGAGACCTGGGCGGCGCCCATCGAGCCCGACAGGGCCGGGATCGCGAACGGGCTGACCTGGCCCGGGCCCTTGGTCTCGAGGGTCGCGGTGCCCTCGATGACCTGCTCCATGCCCCCGCCGCCGGTGTTGATCGCGACGCCGACGCGGTCCCGCCGCTCGGGATCCCAGCCCGAGAAGTCAAGCCCGGAGCGGTTGACGGCCTCGGTCGCGGCGGCCATCGCGAAGTGGATGAAGCGACTCATCCGGCGGGCCATCTTGCGGTCCATCGCGACCGTCGGGTCGAAGTCCTTGACCTCGGCCGCGATCCGGACGTCGTAGCCGGTCGGGTCGAAGCTCGTGATCGGGCCGCCGCCCGGGACCCCGGCCAGCAGGTTCGCCCAGAAGGTCTCGGCGTCGTTGCCGATCGGCGTGACCGCCCCGAGGCCGGTCACGACCGCGCGCCGGCTCAGGTCAGCGCTGGGCACGCGTTGAACCTCGGCTCGGAGGTGGACCACACGGCTCGCGGATTGTAGCGGCGTGGGCCGCCGGGCCAGACACAGCCGGCGACGGAGCGGCCACCGACTCCGGTGTCAGTCCCCGTCGTAGCGCTTGAAGATGACGGCCCCGTTGTGGCCGCCGAGGCCGATGTTGTTCGAGAGGGCGTAGCGGACCGGCATCTCGATCGTCTCGTCGACGACCCAGACGTCGCAGTCGGGGTCAGGGTCGCGGTAGTTGAGGGTTCCGGGGACGGTCTGCTCGGCGACCGACATGACGGTGGCGAAGGCTTCGAACGCCCCGGCGGCGCCCATCATGTGGCCGGTCATCGACTTGGTGCCGCAGATCGCCAGCGAGCGTCGCGCGGCGGCGGATCGCTCCCCGAACACGGCCCAGATGGCCTCGGCCTCGCGGGTGTCGCCCACCGGAGTCGACGTGCCGTGGGGGTTGATGAGGTCGACCTCGTCGGCCGGGACGCCGCGGCGCTCGAGCGCCATCCGCATCGCCCGCGCCGATCCGACGCCGTGCTCGATCGGCTGGATCATGTCCCAGCCGTCGGCGGCCGAGCCGTAGCCGACGATCTCGGCGTAGATCCGGGCGCCGCGAGCCTTCGCCTGCTCGAGATCCTCGAGGAACAGCGAACCGGCGCCCTCCCCGAGGACGAAGCCGTTCCGCGTCAGGTCAAACGGCCGCGAGACCGTCTGCACCGCCTCGCCGGGACGCGGCGAGCCGAGGCCGCGCATGTTCTCGAAGGCGGCATGGGCGATCTCGATGAGGGGCGCCTCGGTCGAGCCCGAGATGACGGCGAGGCAGTCGCCCCGACGGATGGCCTCGGCGCCCTCCGCGACGTTGTGGGTCCCCGTCGCGCAGGCCGAGACGATCGCGAGGTTGTGGCCGATGGCGCCCGTCTCGATGGCGATCATCCCCGAGGTCGAGTCCACGAGGGCGTTCGCGATGAACGTCGGCGGGACCCGGTTCGGGCCGCGCTCGGTGAGGGTGATGTAGCTGTCGATCATGAGCAGCTGCCCGCCGGCACCCGAACCGAACACGACCCCGACGTCGGTCCGGTTCGCGTCGGTGATCTCGAAGCCGGCGTCGGCGATCGCCTGCTTGGCGGCCGAGACGCCGAAATGCATCTCTCGCTCGCTCCGCCGAACCGCCTTCGGCTCCATCCACGCGCCGGCCTCGAAGCCGCGGACCTCGCCGCCCCAGTGATGGTCGTAGGCCGTCGTGTCGAAGCGCGACAGCTCGCCGAGGCCGGAGACGCCGTTGACGAGGTTGGACCAGGCCGTCGCCTTGTCGTTGCCAACCGGGCTGATGACGCCGAGGCCGGTCACGACGACGCGGCGGCTGTAGTCGGGCTTGCGCACGGACAGGACTCCTTGGGCTGGGGCCGATGCGGCTAGGCAGGGACGGCGGTGGGGAAGGCGAATCGGTCGGGGACGACCGGCTCGTCGAGGGCGAAGACGGTGGCATCCGGGGCGATCCGCTTGACGAGACCGGTCAGGACCTTGCCCGGACCAACCTCGACGAACGACGTCACGCCTGCGGCCCGCATCGTCTCGACCGCCCGGACCCAGTCGACGCCGGTGGTGAGGTGCTCGACGAGCTCGGTCCGGCAGGCCTCGCCCGTGGTCAGTGGTCGCGCGTCGGCGTTGGCGAGGAGCGGGGTCGTCGGATCGTGGAACGTCACGCCGGCGAGGATCGGGCGCATCGCGGCGGCGGCCTCGGCCATCAGCGGC
>DATEZX010000283.1:0-7313 GCA_035255225.1 Candidatus Limnocylindrales bacterium | reverse complement strand
GTCGACGACACGTCGACGCCGGGCCTGCTCTGCATCCAGGTCGACGGCCTATCGGCGCCCGTCCTTCGCGAGGCCGTCCGAGCCGGTCGGATGCCGTTCATCGCCGGGCTCCTTCGCGACTCCCACCGGCTGTTCGAGTGGCGGTGTCGGGTCCCCTCGATGACCTCGGCGAGCCAGGCCGGGATCCTGCTCGGGTGCTCGGACGACATTCCGGCCTTCCGGTGGTACGAGAAGGATCGGGGCCGGCTGGTGGTCTCGAACCACCCAGCCGATGCGGCGGGCATGGAGGCTCGTCTCGCCGGCCAGGGCTCGGAGCTCCTCGTCGGTGGGACGAGCGTCTCCAACGTGTTCGCGGGCGGGGCCGCGCGCAGCGTCCTGACGACGAGCACCCTCGAGATGGGGCCGGGCCTGCTCACCGGGCCGCGGGCCTCCACCGAGTTCTACGGCTACCTCGTCGATCCGTACAGCCTCATCCGCGGCCTCGTCATGACCGTCGGGATGATCGGCCTGGAGTGGTACCAGGCGCGGCGCGAGGTGATGCGCGACGTCCGGCCGCGGATGTTCCGCGGTGGCTCGTTCCCGATCCTGCGGGCGGTCTCGTCGATCTTCCTGCGCGACCTCGCCGCCTCGGCGGTCCTCGAGGACCTGGCTCGCGGCGCGCCGGCGATCTACGTCGACTTCCTGAACTACGACGAGATCGCCCACCACGCCGCCCCGGAGCGCGGCGAGGCGATGCGGGAGCTCGAGTCGGTCGACAAGGCGATCCGGCAGCTCGTGCATGCCTCCCAGGCCGCGGCCCGACCGTATCGCGTCGTCCTGCTCTCGGATCACGGCCAGAGCGTCGGGCCGACGTTCCGCGATCGGGTCGGCGCCGGCCTGGACGAGCTGATCGCCGGGCTCATGGCCGGCAACCCGACGGTCGGCGCGGCGATGTCCGACGTCGAGGGCTACGGGCGCCTGAACATCCTCCTGACGTCGGCCATCCGGTCGCGCGGCCTTGCCGGCCGAGCCGCCAGGGCCGCCCTCCGAAGCCGCGTCCAGCAGCCCCCGGGCGGGCCCTCCGGGGGACCCACGATCGAGCTCGGCCCGGCCGGCGAGGAGCGAGCCGATGTTGGCGAGGGGCTGGCGCACGCCGCCCGGCCGGAGGTGGTCGTGTGCGCGAGCGGAAACCTCGCCCTCGTCTCGTTCACGGCCATCCCAGGCCGCGCGACGCTCGAGCAGCTGGAGGACCGTCACCCGGGCCTCGTGGCCCGCCTCGCGACGACGCCCGGGATCGGCTTCGTGCTCGTCCGCTCGGAGGCGCGCGGGCCGCTGGTCCTGGGTCCGCGGGGCCTCCGCGCCCTGGCCGACGACTCGGTCACGGGCGAGGATCCACTCGCGCCGTTCGGCGATTGGGCGGCCGACGACCTTCGCCGGATCGACTCGATGTCCCGCGTCGGCGACCTGGTCGTGAACAGCGACTTCGACCCGGGCACCGAGGAGGTCTCGTCCTTCGAGCCGCTCATCGGCTGCCACGGCGGCTTCGGCGGCCCGCAGACCCGGCCCTTCCTCGCCATGCCTCGCGAGTGGCAGGCGCCGGACCGGCCGATCGTCGGCGGCGAGATGGTCAACACCGTCATCCGCGACGGCATCGCGGCGGATCGCGCCGCCGCCGGAGGGTCGGCCGGCGGGTCGGCCGTGGCGGGGGCGCCAGCCGGCCTCGCCTAGCCGACCAGGGCAGTTCGGTCGAGGAAGATCCGCTCGCCCCCGAACAGCCCGGCCCCCGGCGCCCACGGGAAGTGGATCGCGACCGGAAGCCGGACCCGCCGCCCGGTCGGCGCCAGGCCGGCGAATGGCCCGCGGTGCGTCGCGGTCAGGATCGCCGCCTCGAAGACGCCCTGGGGGCCGATGACGATGTCGGTCAGGTCGAAGACGTTGTCCGGGAACGCCGCGAACAGCTCCGTGTAGAAGGCCCGCGCGCCCTCGTGACCCTGCCATCGCCGCTCCGAGCCGACGATCTCGTAGACGCAGTCGGGCGTGAGGGTCGCGATGAGGCCGTCGATGTCACGACGATCCTCGGCGATCGAGTGGCGCTGCCACAGCCGCCGGATCCGACGGTGGACGGCCGGGTCGGCCGGCCAGCCGAGGCGGGCCCGGATCGCGGCGATCTCGGGCGCCTCGACCTCGGCCACCGCTAGTGCTCGGTGACCCCCGTGAACGTCCACGCGTCGATCCGGAGGGCCGGCACGACGGCGCTGCCGAGGAAGCCACGGAGGGTCTTCCGACTCGACGACACCGCCGAGACGGCCGCGATCGCGTCCAGGTAGGACTGGGTGAAGCGCAGGTTGCGGACCGGGCCGACGATCTCCCCGCCCCTCACCAGGAAGGTCCCGTCGCGGGTCATGCCGGTGATGATCGCGAGCTTGGGGTGGACGGTGTTGGTGTAGTGGAAGCGGGTGACCAGGAGCCCCCGATCAAGGCCGCCGATGAGCTCCTCGCGGGGCGTCGTCCCGGCGGCCATGACGCTGTTGAGCGGGAACGGGCCCCACGGGTTCGGCGCCGGCAGGCCATGGCCCGTCGATGTCGTCCCGGCACGGGCGGCCGTCTGGGAGTCGTACACGACGTCCCGGCAGACGCCACGGTCCAGGAGCGTCACCCGGTGCTTGCGGACGCCCTCGAAGTCGAAGGCCATCGCCAGCCCGGCAGGGTCGCCGCCGTCGTCGATGACCGACACGAGCTCGGATCCGACCTTCCGCCCCGGCTCGACGAACGACCGGCCCTCCAGGACCGCGAGGGCCGAGAAGCCGAGGTAGCCGAGGTAGTCGGTGATGTCGACGACCGCGTACTCCTCGAGGACGACCGGGTAGTCGCCGGCGGGGACGCTGACCGCGTGGTCGCTGGCGTGGGCCTTCTCGGCCGCCTCCCGGCCGATGGCCGCCGCGTCGATCGTCGACGCGTCCATCGACACCGCCTCGGCGTAGCCGTTGCCCCCGCCGGGCGACATGTGGACCGTCAGGAGCTGCGAGCCCGTCCGGCTCTGGGAGATCCGGATGCCCGCCGAGTTGGCGACGGCGATCGACTCGGCCGAGGTCGAGAAGGAGCCGTAGGCCACGACCATCTCGGCGTCGGCGGCGGCGATGACCGCCCGGACCGCATCGGCCCGGAGCTCGGGCGTGGCCTCCGCGGTGCCGGGCGACCAGGCGTCGATCGCATCGACGAGGCCGACGCCGGTGGCGGGCGTCGGCAGCCCGGCCCAGTCCTCGAGCTCCTCGCACGTCCGGACGACCGCCGAGGCGCGATTCACGAGGGACCGGATGCCCTCGACGTCCGTCCGGGCCGACGACATGACCGCGATCCGCTTGCCGGCCACGAACCGGAGGTTGACGGTCCGATTCGACTCGGCGACGTTCTGGTGGATCTCGCTGTTGGCGAACCGGGTGAGCGCCGAGTCCTCCGACGTCACGAGGACCTCGGCCTCGGTCGCGCCGACGCGGAGCGCGCGCCCGAGCACGTCCTCCGCGAGCGCCAGCGCCTCGGCCGCCCCGACGGTGGGATCGGCCCGCCGGGCCTCGGTAGCGGCCTGCTCGCTCAGCACGGCGCGCTCACCACTTGCCGACGCCCACCTGGACGTCCCGGAAGCGGGCTCCCGACACGCCGTGCCCGACGTGGCCGACCTGGCTCGGCTCGCCCTTGCCGCAGTTCGGGGTGCCGAGCATGACCCAGCTGGAGGCGTCGCCGACGGCATCGCACGAGCGCCAGAACTCGTACGTGATGCCGGTGTAGGTCGGGTTCTTGAAGAGCCGGCCCTTCACCCCACCCTTGATCTCGTAGGCGACCTCGGTCGCGAACTGGAAGTTCAGGCGGCGATCGTCGATCGACCAGCTGCGGTTGCTCGCCAGGTACAGCCCGTCGTCGGTGTCCGCGACGATGTCGTCGAGGCTCATACCCGGCACGGGCAGCAGGCTGACGTTCGTCATCCGGATGAGGGGGATCCGGTTCCAGCCGTCGGCTCGCATCGCGCCCCCGGACTGGCGGCCGATGCGGGGCGCGGTCTCGCGGCTGGACAGGTAGCCGACGAGGATCCCGTCCTGGATGAGCGGCACGGCCTGGGCCGCCACGCCCTCGTCGTCCCAGCCGAATGTCCCGAGCCCGTGCTGCGCGGTCGCGTCGGCGACGATCGTGATGAGGTCGGAGCCGTAGCGGAACCCCTCGTCGAGGCGATCAGTCGTCAGGAAGCTCGTGCCGGCGTACGACGCCTCGGTGCCGAAGACCCGATCGAGCTCGGTCGGGTGGCCGCAGCTCTCGTGGATCTGGAGGTACAGCTGCGACGGGTCGAGGACGATCGTCCGGCGGCCCGGCGGGAGCTGCGGCGCGGTCAGCAGCGCCACCGCCTCCTCGGCGTAGGCCTCGGCGTGGTCGGCCAGGTCGAGGCCCCGGATGAACTCGTAGCCGGCCGCCCGAAAGCCGCCGCCGGCATCGGGATACGACCGCCGCTGGTGCTCGTCACCGTCGATCGCGTTGGCTTCGACGGCGCTCCCGACGTGGGTGATCGTCTGCTCGGTGTAGCTGCCGTCGGTCGCGGCGAACGTCTTCCACTCGCGCTGGGCGGCGTACATCGACTCGGTGAAGGCGACGCCCTTGACCGACGTCGCGCGCTGGTCGGCGGCCAGGAGGTCCTGGATCTTCCGCTCCAGGGGCAGCTTGAACGGATCCTCCTCGACCGGCGTCTCGTAGCTCCCGCGCGCCGGTGACCGGTCGTCGAGCACGACGCGGCGGCGAAGGGCCGTGCCCGACGCCTTCGCGATCCGGACGGCCAGGCCGGCGACGCGGTCGGCCTCGTCGAGCTCCAGGCGGTGCGACGCCGCGAAGCCCCACGCACCGTCGACGATGACCCTGACCCCGAAGCCCTCGGTCTCGCCCATCGCGACGCCCTCGACCTTGCCGGTCTTGATCGCGATCGACTCCTCGCGCCGGCGCACGACCCGCGTGTCGGCGTAGCTCGCGCCGAGGGCCTGGGCGGTGTTGAGCGCGCGATCGGTCAGGTCACGCATGGGCGCCGATGGGCATCACGGGCCGCCGAGGGTACCAGAGCCCCGCCGACCCGGCGCTACACTCGATCGTCGTGGACTCCCACCGGGTAGGCGGCCGGCTCATCACGCTCGAGGGCCCCGAGGGGGCGGGCAAGACGGTCCTCGGCCAGCGCCTGGCGACCGAGCTGGAGGGCCGCGGGTACGCCGTCGTCCTGACCCGCGAGCCGGGCGGGACCCGGCTCGGGGACCAGCTCCGTCGGCTGCTCCTCGACGACACCGGCCGGATCGACCCCCGCGCCGACGCCTTCCTGTTCAATGCCGCGCGCGCCCAGCTCGTGGCCGAGGTCCTGCGGCCGGCGCTCGCCGCGGCCCGGGTCGTCATCTGCGCCCGCTTCGCCGACTCGACCCTCGCCTACCAGGGCTACGGCGAGGGCCTGCCGATCGGCGAGCTGCGGCGCCTTGCCGAGGTCGCGACGGGCGGCCTGGTCCCCGATCGGACGATCCTGCTGGACCTGGATCCGGAGCTCGGCCTGGGGCGCAAGGCCGCCGCCGATCGGACCCGCTTCGAGGCCTCGTTCGACGTCGAGTTTCATCGTCGCGTGCGGGCGGGCTTCCTCGAGCTCGCCGCTGAGGATCCGGAACGGTTCCGCGTCATCGACGCGTCGCGGGACGTCGAGGAGGTCTTCGAGGACGTCCTCGCGGCCGCGCTCGAGGTGCTCTGACTCGAGGGTTCGAGCTCCTGGCCCAGCTCGAGTCGGGCTGGCTCGCGGCCTAGCTCGAGGCGGGCTGGCTAGCGGCGCCGCCGCTCGTCTCGGCGACGGTTCCGGGACCCTGGCGGCGGGCCCCCGTGAGGGCGGCCTGTGCGGCGGCCAGCAGCTCGGCCTCGGTCGTGCCGTCGGCCGGGAAGCGCGCCACGCCGGCCGAGACCGTGAAGCTCACGTCGCCGATCGGCGGACGCGCGGCCACGGCGCCCACGATGCGCCGGATGACGCTCGGTCCCTTGGCGCCCGGGGCGACGAGGACGAACTCGTCGGCGCCCTGCCGCGCCACCGTGTCGACGAGCCGCACGGATTCGGCGATGACCGCCGCGACCTCGCGGAGGATGGCGTCGCCGACGGCCCTGCCGGCCCGGTCGTTGATCCGGGCGAGCCCGTCGACGTCGAAGATCGCCAGGCACAGCTCGGACTGCTGGCGGCTCGCCCGCGCAACCTCGAGCTCGACGACCCGGCTGAGGGTCCGGGCGTTGGCGAGCCCCGTCAGGCCGTCCGAGTTGGCCACCCGCTCGAGCCAGTCGCCACGCTCCTCGGCGTTGGCGACGAGGCGGGCTCGATCGACGAGCAGGCCGACGAGGTCGGCGATCGCCGCGACGCGCTCGGCGTCGACCGGGTCGATCGTCGCCGGCTCCGGCCGCGACAGGATCAGCGACCCGATCGGCTCGTCGACGCCGTCCCCGACGACGACGACCGGCCACGCCCACAGGACCGAGCCGGCGTGGACCGGGTCGCGCCCGTCGAGGATCGGGCGACGATCGTGGGCGGCCGCTGCGATCGCGCCGGCGCGGTCCGCCGCGGCCGAGTCATAGGCCGCGTCGTCGCCGTCCGCGAGCCCGACCCCGCCGGCGACGCGGAGCGCCGCCGCGGGCCCGTCCCACAGCAGCGCGGCCGCCCGAGTCGCGCCGCCAACGGCGCGCGCCGCCTCGAGCAGGCTCGTGAGGCCGAGGTCCGGATCACCACCGCGGGCCAGCGCGCGGATCGCCGCGGTGAGGGTCGGATCTGAGGTGCCGGGCACGCGGTCGGACACGCGATGACCTCCCCGTGGGCGCCGGTCGGACGCCGGATGAGTGCGGCCGGATCGTACACCGCCGCACCTATACTCCCGGCCGTGAAGCTCGTCATCGCGATCGTCCACAACGAAGACGCCGGGGCGCTCGTCGACGCGCTCCTCAAGGCGGACCATCGGGCGACGCGACTCCAGTCGTCGGGCGGTTTCCTGAAGCAGTCCAACGCGACGGTCGTGGTCGGCGCGGAGGACGACCAGGTCGAGGCGGTCCTCGGGATCGTCCGGGAGACCTGCACGTCACGCACCCAGGTCGTCAACCCGATGCCGCCGATCATGGAGCCCGGCGAGTTCCTCATGCCGTACCCGCTCGAGGTCGAGGTCGGGGGGGCCACGGTCTTCGTCCTGCCGGTCGAGCGCTTCGAGCGCCTGTAGGCGGCTCGCCCGACGATGCCCGCACCCCTCGACGAGCCGCAGCGCCGAGCCGTCAGCCGGATCCTGGCCCTGGCCCAGCAGTTCGCGTCTCGC
>DATEZX010000282.1:0-5970 GCA_035255225.1 Candidatus Limnocylindrales bacterium | reverse complement strand
AGCCCTCGTGGCCTCCGACCGATAACTTGTGGGTGATCGCGCGGCGCTCGTCCGGAAGCTTCCTGCGGCGCAGCGTGGCCCCGGCGGGAGCGGCGGCGGGCGCCGCGGGAGCGGCCTGCGTGGCCGTCTTCTGACCCTTGTGCCCCTTCACCGCGTCGTCGTTCTTCGAGGCGGCCGTGTTCAGGGGCTGCGTCCGCTTGCAGCCGTCGCGGTAGATCGCGATCGCCTTCAGGCCCTGCTTCCAGCCGTCCATGTACACGCCGGCGATCTCGTCGGGCGTGGCGTCGGTTGGCAGGTTGACGGTCTTCGAGATCGCGCCGGAGAGAAACGGCTGCACCGCCCCCATCATCTTGACGTGCCCCATGTAGTGGATCGAGCGCGTGCCGTTCAAGGCCCGGAAGGCGCAGTCGAAGACCGGCAGGTGCTCGGGCTTGAGACCCGGCGCGCCCTCGATCGTCTCGTGCTCGTTGAGGTAGTCGAGGATGCCCTGGACCTCGTCGGCGTTGTAGCCGAGCCGGCGCAGCGCCTGCGGGACCGTCTGGTTGACGATCTTGAGGAAGCCCTCGCCGACGAGCTTCTTGTACTTGATGAGGGCGATGTCCGGCTCGATGCCGGTGGTATCGCAATCCATCATGAAGGCGATCGTCCCGGTCGGGGCGAGGACCGTCACCTGGGCGTTCCGGTAGCCGTGCTTCTCGCCCAGCTCGAGGGCCTCGTCGAAGACGGCCCGGGCGTTGTCCTGGAGATCGGTCGGGACACCGTTGCTCGGGATCTGGTAGGCCGCGTCGCGATGCTTCCGGATGACCCGGATGAAGGGATTGCGGTTGATCGCGTACTCGGCGAACGGGCCGCCGTGGTCGCGGGCAATGACGCTCGACTGGCGGTACGCCTCGCCATGCATGATCGCCGTCAGGGCCGCCGCGAAGTTCCTTCCTTCATCTGAGTCATAGGCGAGCCCGCGCGACATGAGCAGGGCGCCGAGGTTGGCGTAGCCGAGGCCGAGCGGCCGGAACTTGTGGGAGTTCTCCTCGATCCGCGGCGTCGGGTAGGACGCGTTGTCGACGAGGATCTCCTGGGCCGTGATCGTCAGCCGGGCCGCGTAGCGGTAGTCCTCGGCATCGAACTCGCCGTCGTCCTTGACGAACTTCATGAGGTTCAGGCTCGCCAGGTTGCAGGCGGTGTCGTTCAGGAACATGTACTCGGAGCACGGGTTGGAGGCGTAGATCCGATCCGTGTTGGCCGAGGTATGCCAGTCGTTGATCGTCGTGTCGTACTGGATGCCCGGGTCGCCGCAGATCCAGGCCGCGTCGGCCATCCGCCGGAAGACCTCGCGGGCCTTGAGCGTCTCGACCGGCTCGCCGGTCACGACCGCGTGGGTCGTCCAGTCGCCGTCGCGCTCGACCGCGCGCATGAAGTCGTCGGTCACTCGCACCGAGTGGTTCGCGTTCTGGAAGTAGACGCTGCCGTAGGCCTCGCCGGTGAAGCTCGGGTCGTAGCCCTGCTCGATGAGCGCCCAGGCCTTCTTCTCCTCGAGCATCTTCGAGTCGATGAAGTCGAGGACGTCGGGATGGTCGGCGTTGAGGATGACCATCTTGGCCGCGCGACGCGTCTTGCCGCCGGACTTGATGACGCCGGCGAAGGCGTCGTAGCCCTTCATGAAGCTCACCGGGCCGGACGCGATCCCGCCGCCGGACATGCGCTCCCTGCTGGACCGGATGGGGGACAGGTTGCTGCCGGCGCCCGAGCCGAACTTGAAGAGCATGGCCTCGGTCTTGGCGAGGTCCATGATCGAGCCCATGTTGTCCTGGACCGAGTTGATGAAGCACGCCGAGCACTGCGGCTTCGGCTCGATCCCGACGTTGAACCAGACCGGCGAGTTGAAGGCCATCTTCTGGTGGACGAGGAGGTGGGTCAGCTCGGCCTGGAAGGCCTCCCGGTCGTCGTCCGTCGCGAAGTAGCGCTGGGTCTCGGCCCAGGCGGCGATCGTGTTGACGACCCGGTCGATGAGCTGGCGGACCGACGTCTCGCGCTCGGGCGTGCCGATGTGCCCGCGGAAGTACTTGCTCACGACGACGTTGGTCGCGAGCATCGACCAGTCCTTGGGGACCTCGACGTCCTTCTGCTCGAAGACGGTCTTGCCGGTCTCG
The DNA here is from genome assembly GCA_035255225.1 of Candidatus Limnocylindrales bacterium. Classification (GTDB taxonomy): domain Bacteria; phylum Chloroflexota; class Limnocylindria; order Limnocylindrales; family CSP1-4; genus UBA5189. The sequence continues at coordinate 3,823 of DATEZX010000282.1, read as the reverse complement.
CTGGAGATGGCCGCGGTCCGGAGCTCCCACTCGATCTCGTCGTAGGGGTGGACGCCCTTCCGGGTGTGCTTGCGCGGCCAGCTGAGGCCCTTGACCTCCTTGCCGTCAGGTCCCCTGCCGATGAAGGACGCGCCCCACGGCCCGCCGAGGTAGGGATGCGTGGGAGTGGTGGCGCCCGAGGTGGTGGGGGCGGCGGCCGTCACCTGGGTCTCGCTCTCGGCAATCGCCCCCATGGAACCCGCCTTGCCGGCGGTGGTGCCCTTCGCGGCGGTGGCCCCCTTCGTCGTCGTCGCATGGGTCTCGGTCATGACCGGGACCGGGGTGCCTGTCGCTCGGGCCATCGTCGTCGTCTCCTCGTCCATCCGCGCCGCGGTCGCTCCGCCTCCGATGCGGTAGCTGCGCGGTCCCACTCCGTCGCGCCCCCGGCTGGGCACCGAACCCACCGATCGGGTCACTCGCATCCCGGTCATCGGCGGTCCTTCTCGACCGGATCGGTGGGCCGTTCCAGGCGCCTCCGTCGCTCGAGCGCGACCCACCTACGATAGGTCTCGAGCGAGCCCCAGTCAAGCGCAAAACCACAACATGTTGTGGTTCCGGTCGTCGCGTCACCCCTAGGTGTTGTGGCGGGCGCGGTCGAGCTCGTCCACGGTCAGGGGCTTCTCGTGCACGCCTCGGCTGGAGCTGTCCACCGTCGGCGGGACCGTCGTCCACCGTCGCATAGCGGTCGTCCACCGCGGCCCCGCGGTTGTCCACCGCCGGAGATCATATCGAACAGGCGTGCTGTTTGGAGGCCACTGCGGCGTGGCGGTTGACCCGTTGGTTGCCCTCGGCGAGCCCGCGAACCGTCAGCCGGGGGTGCCGTCGAGGACGCGGTACTGGCCGGTCCCGAACGTCACGGCTCCGCGGTCGGCGACGTACAGGCCGGTCATCGGGTTCGCCAGCTGGATCTCGGCCGGGTTCGGGAAGAAGTCGAGGTAGTTCACCTCGCGCTCGAATCGCAGTCCCAACCCCTCGGCGATCCGGATCGAGCCCTCGTTGCCGGGGACGATGTAGGCGACCAGGCGGCGGAACGGGATGGCCTCCAGGGCGAAGCGCGCCATCGCCTGCGCCGCCTCGCGACCGTAGCCCTGGCCCCAGTACGGCTTGGCGAGGAAGTAGTCGATCTCGCCGTCACCCGGGTCCTCGCCCGCCTCGACGCCACCGCGCCCGATCACCGCGCCGTCGCTGCGGCGGGTGATGACCCAGCCGACGGCGACCAGGGGCTCCGTGGCCCAGCGCTGCATCAGGGCGTCGAAGCCGCGCGCGGCACGGACCTCCAGGGCATCGGCGGTGCGGCGAACCGGGATGTAGCGCTGGAAGTCCGGGTCGCCGAGGTGAGGCGCCCAGGCCGCGGCGTCGGACGGTTGCTGCTCCCGCAGCAGGAGTCGATCTGTCTCGATGCGCGCGACCCTGGCCATGGACGTGACCTCTCGCAGCGTGATCGGTTGCCTGGCGAATGATGGCGCGCGCTCTGGCGGGGCGCCGGGCGGCCGAGCCCGGGAGGCGACCTCAGGCGCGGCGGAAGACGCGGACGAAGAGGCGGAGGCTCGGGCGCTGGCCGTACATCAGGACGCCGGCGGCGTAGAGGCGGGCCGCGAACCACAGCGCCAGCGGCACCGAGACCGCGAGGATGACGATGGCGGCGATGACCTCCAGCGGACCCATCGAGCCGTTGCCCATCCGGGCCAGGATCAGGTACGGACTGAAGAACGGGATGTACGACATGACCCTGACCAGCGGCGAGTCGGGCGCGAAGAGGCCGGTCGAGGACCAGACCGCGACCAGGTAGCCGGCGGTCGAGACCATCGTCAGCGGCGCCACGATGTTGTTGATGTCCTCGGTCCGGCTCACGAGCGCGGCCGCGCCGGCGTAGAGGACCGAGTAGAGCCCGAAGCCGAGGACGAACAGGACGCCGAAGGTCACCAGCAGCTCGACGGTCAGGCCCGGCGGCAGCGAGGCCGCGGCCGCGGTTTCGTGCAGCAGCAGGCCCGCGATCTGGTCCTGGAGGAGGAGCACGGCGAGGGCCGGCAGGAAGATCACCGCGTACTGGGTCAGCGCCAGGCCGCCGACGCCGATGACCTTTCCGGCGAGGAGCTCGAACGGCGAGGCCGCGCCGAGGATCACCTCCATCACCCGCGACGACTTCTCCTCGGCCACGCTGTAGGCCACCCACTGGCCGTACAGGATGATGGCCATGAACAGGACGATCGAGAGCACGAAGCCCATCGCGAACTGGTTGAGGAAGTCCTCGGCCGTGCCGCCGGACGACGCCTCGCCGCTCGGCAGCTCGGCCGTGTACGACGCCGCCGCGAAGAGCTTCGCCTGGTCGACCGGGGTGATGCCGGCCCGGGCGAGGCGATCCGACTGGCAGGCGCTCGTCGCCGCGATCTTCATGATCCCGGAGATCCGGTCGACGGCCTGGGCCTTCGTCACGAACGTGAAGGCCAGGTCGCCCGCGCCGCTCGAGGCGCTCGCCGGCGCGCGCGTGACGATCAGCAGCCCGACGTCCTGGCCAGAGTCGACGCGGGCGCGCGCGCCGGGGACGTCCGTGGTCGCCGTGACGACGTAGTCGGGCTTCCCGCCGGTCGACAGCGAGTCGCTGCCCGACTGGGCATTGAGGAGGGCCGAGATCTGGCCGACCACGTCGACCTTCGGTGCCGAGTCGCCGAGCGCGACCTCGATCCTGGCGGGCCCGCTGCCCTGGCCGACCCACCGGATCAGGATTGGCGCGAGGGCCAGGCCGAGCGCGGCCACGAGGAGCAGGACGGTGGTGATCCGGAACGTGCGGGTGCGCGAGCGGGAGAGGTATTCGCGGCGCGCCACGGCCACCACGTTGGCAAGCTCGAGGGTCATCGCCCGTGCCCCGACCGTCAGCGGCTCCGGCTCGGGCTCCGCGGAGCTGTCGGTCGCAGATGCCTTCGTGCGCCGGCCGAGCAGCCGATCGAGCAGCCAGCGGGTCGGGCCGGAGAGCCTCATCGACTGCCTCCCGCCGTCGGCTGCGCCCCCGGCGGCTGCGCCCCGGGCGGGTTCGCGGCCCCGGCGCCGCTGGCCGGCCCGGGGTGGCGGCCGTCACCCGTGGTGCCGCCGAGGTGCTGGACCTCGGTCGCCCGATGGCCGACCTTCTCGATGAAGATCTCCTCGATCGACGGGTCGGCGATCTCGAAGTGGGTGACGCGGACGCCCTGGTGGTCGAGCGCGGCTCGCAGGACGGTCTCGGGGTCGATGCCCTGGTCGACGTCGAGCTCGGCATAGTCCTGGCCCGGTCGGACGACCCGGACGCCCGGCACGTCGGCCAGCCACGGGATCGAGCCATCGCCGTCGACCGCCATCCGGACGACCTGCCGGCCGGTCGAGCGCTTGACGTCACGGACCGAGCCGCCGAGCACGACCGTGCCGTGGTCGATGAGGACGACCGACTCGCACAGCTCCTCGACCATCTCCATCTGGTGGGTCGAGAAGACGATCGTCGAGCCGCGGTCGCGCATCTCGAGGAAGGCTTCCTTCAGCAGCGCCACGTTGACCGGGTCGAGCCCGACGAACGGCTCGTCCATCAGCAGCACCGGCGGCTCGTGGAGGACGGCCGCGATGAACTGGATCTTCTGCTGGTTGCCCTTCGACAGCTCCTCTGCCCGGCGGTGCGCGTAGTCGGCGATGTTGAACCGGTCCAGCCACTCACGCGCGCGACGGGCGCCATCCTTGCGCGGGATGTGGAACAGGCTGGCGAGGAAGACGAGCTGTTCGAGGACCTCCATCCGCGGGTACAGGCCGCGCTCCTCGGGGAGGT
>DATEZX010000281.1:0-3546 GCA_035255225.1 Candidatus Limnocylindrales bacterium | reverse complement strand
AGAGCCACTCGTCCTTGTGCTCGTGATACTGGAGCGACAGGCGCCTCCCGGCGTCGATCGTGATGAGCTTGCCCACGTAACGAGTCGTCCAGGCCCAGATCAGCTCACTGCCCCACGGCTTGGCGACCCGGCGCGGCAGCTCGGCGGCAGGTGGCGGCGGGGCCAGCCACTCGGCTGGCGGCAGGTCGACGGGCAACTGGTCGCTGGGCAGGTCGTTGGGCCGTGCGGTCTCGTCAGCCATGCCTCGCCCTCCGACCTCAGCCGCGAACGAGCTTCTCGCCGGCAGCGATCAGTGACTCGCGCGCGTCAGGCGACGACGCCTCCGTGTAGATCCGGACCAGCGGCTCGGTGCCGGACGTCCGGATGAGCAGCCAGGAGCCATCGCCGGTGAAGAACTTGAAGCCGTCCTTCGTATCGAGCGTCTGCGTCCGGGCGACCGGCTGGCCGTCGAGGGCCGTCGGTGGCGTCGCGACGAGGTCCTCGAGGAGGCGGCGCTTCGTCTCGGGGTAGGACGCCCGGTCGACGTGGACGTCGACGCGCCGGTAGTACGACGGCCCGGCGATCTCGTGGAGCTTCGCGACCATCCTTGACGCCGGCCAGACCCCACGCGCCTTCTCGCGCAGGAACAGGTCGAGGAGCAGGAGGTCGGCGTAGATGCCGTCGCGCTCGGGGAGGTGCATCCCGAAGCCGTAGCCCCCGGATTCCTCGGCGCCCATCATCGCGCCAGTCTCGATCATCTTCGGGCCGATGTACTTGAACCCGACCGAGGTCTCGTACGTCGGGATGCCGTAACGCTCGCCGAGGCGCGCGGCCATCGAGGTGTTGTTGACGGAGATCACAACAGGGTCGCGCTTCCCGAGGTGCTCGGCGAGGTAGTACATGAGCAGGCCGGTGACCTCGAGCTGGTGGATGAACGCCCCCCGCTCGTCGGCGGCTCCCGCGCGATCCGCGTCGCCGTCGAGCAGCAGGCCAAGGTCGTAGCCGCCGCGGGCCAGGAGGCCGAGCGCCTCGTCGACGTTCGGCTGGATCGGCTCGGGGTTGACGCCGCCGAAGTAGGGGTTGCGCTCCTGGTGGATCTCGGTGATCCGGATCCGACCGCCGGCGAGGAGCCGCGAGATCCAGCCGGCCCCGGCGCCCCACAGCGGCTCGACGAGGACGCTCACGTCGGCGGCCTTCAGGGCGTCGAGATCGACGGTCCGACGGACGAAGCGTTCGTAGCCCTTGTACGGGTCGTAGCGCTCGACGAGGCCGGCCGCCTCGGCATCGTCGAATGGCCGGCGCTCGATCGGCCGATCCTCCGCGATCGCCCGCTCGAGGACCGCCAGCATCTCGGGGCCGCCGGGCGACCCGGTCGGGGCCTTGACCTTGAAGCCGTTGTCGGTCCACGGGTTGTGGCTCGCGGTGATGACGATCCCGGCCGCGGCGCCGCGCTCCACGACCTCGTACGAGCTCATCTGCGTCGGGACGGCCTGGCGGGCGTAGGCGACGGGGATGTCCTGCGCGAGGAGGACCTCGGCGGCGGCCGCCGCGAAGTGCTCCGAGGCGAACCGCCGGTCGTAGGCGATGACGACGCCCTTGGCCTGCTGGCCGCGCTCCACGACGTACCGGGCGACCCCGGCGGCGCAGCGGCGGACGTTGTCGAAGGTGAACTCGTCGGCAATCCGCGCCCGCCAGCCGTCGGTCCCGAAGACGATCGGCGTTGGGTTCGCCGCGGAGGTCAATGCCGTTCCCCGGAGCTCAATGCCGTTCCTCCCAGGCCGCGACGCGGGCGATGAGGGCGTCGATCTGCGGGCGGAATGATGCACCTCCGACGATCAGCGCCGAGGGCCCCGGGCCGTTGATCGGTCGCGGCCCCTCGGAGACCGTCAGCCGGCCGCCGGAGCGCTCGATGACGAGGTCGCCGGCGTCCGCGCTCGCCGGCTCGTTCGGCTGGATCACGCGGCCCTCGCCGCCGGCCCCGATCTCGGCCAGGAGCTGGGTCCAGCTCCCGAGGTCGTTCCAGCCGACGGCCATCGAGCCCATGACGACGTGGTGGTCGCTCGCGGCGCTCTCCATGACAGCCCGGTCGATCGACAGCGGGGCGGCGTGCTCGTAGGCCGTCGCGAGGCCGCTCTCGCTCGCCACAACTGGCCCGAGAAGCGTCATGAGCCCCGTGTACCTGGCGAGCGCGGCCTGGATGGCGCGGCGCCGCCACAGGAAGATGCCGGCGTTCCATGCCGTCCCGGGGTTGTTCCGGAGCTGGATCGCCTCGTCGACGCTGGGCTTCTCCTGGAACCGCACGAGCGGATAGGCGGTCAGCGTCCGGTCCTGCCGCCGATCGAGGTCCGGGATGAGGTAGCCGTACTCGGTCGCCGGGCGAGTCGTCTCGACGCCGAGGGTCACGAGCGGGTCATCGATGTCGAAGGCGCCCCGAGCCAGCTCGGTCTCCGCGGCGGCGAGCACGGTCCGGAATCTCGGCTCCATGGCGTCGGCGATGATGTGGTCGGCAGGCAGGACCAGCATCACCTCGGACGGGTCACGCTCGATCGCGAGGGCCGCCAGCGCGATCGCGGCCGCGGTATTGCGGCCCACGGGCTCGGCGAGGACCCGCACCCCGGCGACCTGGTCGCGCACCAGGCCCGCATAGCGCCGGTCGGCGACGACCGTCACGTCCACCGGTTCGAGGGCCAGCTCGGACGGGTGCCCGACGATCCGGTCGACGGTCCGCTGGAGAAGCGACCGATCGCCCAGGAGGGGCAGGAAGGGCTTGGGGGTTTCGGGCCGGCTGAGCGGCCACAGCCGCGTCCCGCCGCCGCCCGCGAGGATCACCGCATACACCGCGTCATCCTATCGGCCGGCTCGCGACCGGGCGTTTCGCGACTGACCCCCGGTCTAGTAGGACGGCGGTGTGAGGATGAACAGGACCCGGGTCCGGACGGCGCCCGCGTTCCTGTTGCGGTGCGGCAGGCGGCTGGAGTGGGTGATCGAATCCCCGGTCTCGAGGTGATAGGCCACGTCGTCGATCCAGATGTCCAGCGAGCCCTCGAGGACGATGACGCACTCCTCGTCCGATTCGTGGGCGTAGGCCTCGTCGCCCGTGCCGCCACCCGGCTCGATGATCGACTCGATGACCTGAAGCCGTCCGTCCCGCGAGCGTGTCAGGAACTCGTCCCGGGCCCGCAGCCCGGGGTAGTCGATGACCCGGCGGTCGGATTTCCGGGTGACCCTGCCCGGCTCCGCGTCATCGGCGAACAGCGATCCGATCGACTCGTCGAGGCCGGTGGCGATCCGGCGGAGCGTGCTGATCGAGGGGCTGGTGATCCCGCGCTCGACCTGTGAGAGGAAGCTCTCGGTGACGCCCGCCCGGTCGGCGAGGGCTCGGAGCGTCAGTCGCTTGGCCCGCCGGAGGTGCCGGATCTGGCGGGCGAGCGGGTCGCGACCGCCACCGGCGGCCGAGGCCGATTCCTGAAGTGCCACTGCGCCCTCTCGCTCCCGGCCACCGGGCTCGGCGGCCCCGATCCAAGCGGCTTGACTCGGCATCCTCGCCGCACCTAGGCTTGCCGAACC
>DATEZX010000280.1:0-3613 GCA_035255225.1 Candidatus Limnocylindrales bacterium | reverse complement strand
CCACGCCGAGCCCGCCAGCTCCGAGCGCCGGTGCGACGCTTCCCACGCCCACGACGTCACCCACGCTCCTGCCATCTCCTGCTCCGTCCTCGCTTGCCGGCGGGTATCGGAGCTGGACCCGGATCGATCTCCCCGATCCGGCCTCGGCACAGGACTTCGGGGCAAGCGTGACCGGCCTCGTCGCCTTCCACGGCTCGTACATCGCGACCGGGTCGGTCCTCCGAGGCGGCAACGCGTCGCTGAATCGCGGGGTCGTCTGGACGTCCGCCGACGGCCGGACGTGGACAGTCCACGACCGGATCGCAGCGTTTGACGGGGCAGCGCTTCGTGGTCTCGTCACGGACGGATCGCGGCTCGTCGCCTTCGGGAATCACGCCGGCGAGCCGGCGCGGGCCACGTGGGTCTCGCTCGACGGGACCGACTGGACCCGGTCAATTGGTGTGGCGCCCTCGGTCGTCGTCGCCGGGCCTCATGGCTTCATCGGCGCCGTCACGACGGCGGGTCCCGACGCCGAGGGGAGCAACGGCCTGAGCGGCGCATCGGTCAGGTTCGTCCAATCGGCCGACGGCCTGCACTGGACCGGCAGCTCGACAACGTTCGCGGCGTACGTTGGGTTTGCGGGTTCGCTGGCCCGTTCGCTGGCCGTCACGCGGAGCGGGCATGCCCTTGCCGTGGGCGAGACGGGAACCGCCGCGTCAGTGGAGGCCGTGCTGCTGCGCAGCGAGGACGGCCGGACCTGGACTGGTCCTGCTCGCCTGGCCACGGACGCGATGCCGATCGCGGTCGGTGCGTCTGGCGACGGCTTCCTGGTGGCCGCCTGGAGCCAGGTCTGGCGCGTGTCGCCGGCGGGTGAGGCGCAGCCGGTCGCGTTTCCGATCGAGGAGGGGGAGAACGTCACCGGGTTCTTCGTCGTCGGCGACGTGGTCATCGCGCTCGGCCTGGGACCGATCGAGGGCGGCCGACCTCAGGCGCAGGTCTGGCTCTCGACGGACGGCGGCGCCTCGTTCGATCGGATCACCGGACAGGCGGCCTTCGGCAGCGACCTCCCCACGTCCTGGTTCGGCGCGGTGGTCGCGACTCCGGGTGGGCTGCTGGCCGTCGGCAGCTGGGACGACCCTGCCAGCGTCCGCGGCGGGTTCCGGCCGGCGGCCTGGCTCGCCTCTCGCTGACGCCCGACGGAGAAGACCCAGCGAACGTCGCCGCCGGCCCACCGAGGCGTCGGAAGACACGGACCCAGCCGTCGGCCGTAGGCTTCGAGGCGATGGCGACGTCGACCTCACCGATGCCTGCGTCGATCGATGAGCTCGTCGCGTCGATCGGGCGCGAGCTGCCGGAGCTCAAGCTCCTGACCGACGAGCTCGACCGCGAGGCGTACCGCCGCGACGAGACCGCCTACCTGACGTCCGGCGTGGGCCTTCCGGGGGCGGTCGCGCTGCCGACGACGACCGCCGAGGTCTCGACGCTGCTCCGGCTCGCCGGCGAGCACGGCGTGCCGGTCGTGCCCCGGGGCGCGGGCACCGGGCTGTCCGGCGGCGCGGCCGGCATCGAGGGCGCCCTGACGATCGCCCTGACGAGGATGGACCGGATCCTCGAGGTCGATCGCGCCAACCTCTGTGTCGTCACCCAGCCCGGGGTCGTCAACGCGTCGCTGAAGGCTGCAGTCGCGGCCGAGGCCCTGTTCTACCCGCCCGATCCGGCGAGCTACGAGACCTGCACGATCGGCGGGAACCTCGGGACCAACGCCGGCGGCCTGTGCTGCGTGAAGTACGGCCAGACCCGCGACTGGGTCCTCGGCCTCGAGGTCGTCCTGGCCGACGGGCGGGTCATCCGGACCGGCGGCCGGAACGTCAAGGACACCGCCGGCTACGCCCTGACGCAACTATTCGTCGGCAGCCAGGGGACGCTCGGGATCATCACCGAGGCGACCCTTCGTCTCCGACCGCAGGCCGGCCCACGGTCGACGCTGCTGGCGTTCTTCCGGACGGTCGAGTCTGCCGGCGACGCCGTCGCGGCGATGACCCGGGCCGGCCTCGAGCCGGTGACGCTGGAGCTCATGGACCACGCCACGATCGTCGCCGTCGACGACTGGCATCACCTGGGGCTCGATCGCGACGCTGCGGCGATGCTGATGGTCGAGTCGGACGCCCCCGGCGCCGAGGCGCCGGCCGAGCTGGACCGCGCCGAGCGGGCCTGCCGCGAGGCCGGAGCCAGCTCGATCGTCCGGGCCGCCGACGCGGCCGAGGCCGACTGGCTGCGGGAGGCCCGCCGCCAGGCCCTGCGCGCCCTCGAGCGGCAGGGCATGGTCCGGATGGAGGACGTCGGCGTGCCCCGGGCGGCCGTGCCGCAGCTCCTCCGGGCGATCGAGCGGATCGCCGCGGCGCACGGCGTCCGCGCGGCGACGTTCGGCCATGTCGGCGACGGCAACCTCCACCCGAACTTCATCTTCGAACGCGACGACCGCGAGGCGGCGGTGCTCACCGAGCGGGTCCGCGACGAGATCTTCCGCGAGGCCCTCGCGCTCGGTGGGACCGTCACCGCGGAGCATGGCATCGGCCTCGCGAGGCGCGACTGGCTGCCGATCCAGCGGGGCGAAGATGCGGTCGCCGTCATGCGAGCGATCAAGGCCGCCCTCGATCCGCTGGGGATCCTCAATCCCGGCCGGGTGCTCTGAGGGATGAGTCGATGACGATGGCCCCGCGATGAGTCCGATCCACCGCGACAGCCAGGGCCACGTGCATGGCGGCCCCTCCTGGGAGAGCCTCATCGACCGCCAGATCCGCGAGGCGATGGAGGCCGGCAAGTTCGACAACCTGCCGTACCAGGGCAAGCCGATCCCGATCGACGACGACGGCTCGGAGATGGCCCTCGCCCATCACGTCCTCAGGCAGGCCGGGTTCGCCCCAGGTTGGATCGCCACCGATGCCGAGATCCGCGTGCTCCTGGCCCGGAGAGCGGCCATCCTTGCCCGCGCCCGGCGGGCCGGGCCGCCGGTCCGCGAACGCGATCGCGCCGAGCTCGAGGCGCTCGTCCGCAGCGTCAATGATCTCGTCCTGCGCCTCGAGCAGGAGGCGCCGACGCCGCGCCAGCACCGGCCACGGATGAGCCTTGCGGCCGAGGTGGCGGCCCTCGACGCCGCGGCGACGGGCGACTCGACGGACCGCTGAGGAGCAGTCCGCCGCGGCCCATCCGGGCGCGAATCGCCGATTCGGCGCATACTCTTGAGCCCCCGCCGTCCCCGTGGCCGCGAACCCGCGACCGCGGACCCAGTGCCCAGGAGCCCCCGTGAACGGTCGACCGCTCTCGCTGACGCGTCCGTCTCTTCGCAACGGCGAGCCCGAGCCGCTGCGGCACGTGATCGACCAGTACCGGCACCGCGAGCAGACCATCACCTGCGTGTGCGGCTGGCACGGGAGCTGCGCGACGAACGCCACCGGCGGATCGGACTGGACGACCCACCTCAACCAGTTCCGGACGAAGCGCAAGTAGGGCCGGGGCGCGCCCGTCGCGCTCAGCCGTCGCTCACTCCCGGCGGGCCCTCGAGCGCCCGCCCCCGAACCCACGCCGCGCGAACCATGTCCGGGTGTGCCCTATAGATGAGGCGGCTCATGACGTC
>DATEZX010000279.1:0-6102 GCA_035255225.1 Candidatus Limnocylindrales bacterium | reverse complement strand
CCCATCAGGTGGAAGTGAAGGTGGCGGACGCTCTGACCGCCCCACTCGCCGACGTTGGTCACGAGCCGGTAGCCACGCTCGGCGATGCCCTCGGCGCGGGCGATCGAGGCAGCCAGGCCGAAGGCCGTCGCCAAGAGCTCGCCGTCCGTCGCCGTCACGTCGGCGGCCGACGGGATGTGCTCGCTGGACAGGATGAGGATGTGCGTCGGGGCCCGTGGCGAGATGTCCCGGACCGCAACCACGCCGGGCGCCTCGGCGACGCGCGTCGAGGGGATCTCGCCGGCGACGATGCGGCAGAACACGCATTCCGGATCGCGCGGCTGGCGGGCCTCGCTCATCGCTCGTCGCTCACCGCCGGGATTGTACGGTCAGCCTGCTCGAGATCGGCCGGCGAGCGCCACCCAGTCGCCCTCGGCCCACCGCTCGGACGTCGCGAGCCCGGCCTCGCCCAGCGCGGCCACGACGTCGGGCTCGCGGTCGGCGAAGATCCCGGACACCAGCCACGACCCCCCGGGCCTCAGCTCGGCGGCGATCGCGCCGGCGAGGAAGACGAGCAGCGACGCCACGAGGTTCGCAACGACGACGTCGAACGGCGGGTCGCCGGTTGGGAGGGTCCCGAGGCGAGTTCGGATCCGCCTCGCAAGGCGGTTGCGTCGGGCGTTCGCGGCCGAGGCCTCGACAGCGATCGGGTCGATGTCGAGTGCGATGGCCGAGGTCGCGCCGAGGCGCGCCGCGGCGATCGACAGGATGCCGGAGCCCGATCCGACGTCGAGCACGCGGGCGCGGTCGAGGCGCCCCGCGTCGGCGAGGGCCTCGAGGCCGAGGAGGCAGAGCCGGGTGGTGGGATGGAGCCCCGTGCCGAATGCCATTCCGGGGTCGAGCACGATCACGACGTCTTCCGGCGCCGCCCGATGGCGCCGCCAGGTTGGCTTGACCACGATCCGTCGCCCGACGCGGAGGACCGGGAAGTTGGTCTTCCAGGCAGCGGCCCAGTCCGCCTCGTCGACGACCCGCGTTCGCAGCTCGCCGATCGGTCGCAGGCCGAAGGCTCGGAGGTGGCCGAGGGCCTGGTCCACGGTGGCCGTCGCCACGCGGCCCACCGGCGAGTCGGCGCCTCCCGCGACGTAGGCCCGAACCACGGCCGGTCGCCCCGGGTCCGGCCGAGCGCCGAGACCGTCCTCGACGAGGTCGAATGCCGGCTCGACCGACACGCCGCCCGGCGCGACGCGGGACAGGATCTCGCTGATCGCCTCGACCGCCTCCGGATCGGCCTCGACGGCCAGCTCCAGCCACGGCATCGCCGCGGGTGCCGCGCGGCGACCGCAGACGTGCTCGCGCCCGCCGGAAGGGCGCCGGCCGCGCGGCACCTCAGGCCAGCTTGTCGCGGACCCGCTCGAGGAGCGTCGTGCCGTCGCTGACCGGCTCGTCCGCCGCCCGGGCGTAGGCCTGGAGCGCCTCGCGCTCGGCTCGACTCAACCTGGTCGGGACGGCCACGTCGACGATGACGTGGAGGTCGCCCCGTGAGCCGGCTCGGCGGAGGTGCGGCACCCCGCGGCCGCGGAGGCGGACCTCGGTGCCGGGCTGCGTGCCGGGCCGGATCTCGACCTCCTCCTGGCCCTCGACCGTCGGGACGATGATCCGCGTCCCGAGGGCCGCCTGGGCCAGCCCGATCCGGGCGTCGTAGATGAGCTCGGTTCCCTCCCGCCTGAGGGCCTTGTGCGGCGCGACGTGGACGGCCACATAGAGGCTGCCCGGCGGCCCGTTCCGGGGGCCCGCCTCGCCCTCGTTCGAGAGGCGGATCTGGTGGCCCTCGTCGATGCCCGGCGGGATCGTGACCCGGAGCGTCCGCCGGCGCTCCGTTCGGCCGTCGCCGCGGCAGGTCTCGCACGGCGTCTCGACGATTCGGCCTTCGCCCCGGCAGCGCGGGCAGGTCGTGACGTTGACCATCTGGCCGAGCATCGTCTGGCGGACGACCCGGACCTCGCCTCGACCGTTGCACTGGGGGCAGGTGATCGGGTCGGTCCCCTTCTTGGCGCCGCTCCCGCCGCACGTCGCGCAGCGGCCCAGGACCGGGAACTCGATCTCCTTCTCGGTGCCGAGGACGGCCTCCTCGAAGGTGATCCTGAGGTCATAGCGGAGGTCGGATCCGGTCGCCGGGCGGCCGCGCCGCGCGGTGCCGGCGGCGCCGCCGAAGAACGCGTCGAAGATGTCGGCAAAGCCACCGAACCCGGCGGCGACGTCCGCCTCGACGCCCGCCGCCCCGAACATGTCGTAGCGCCGGCGGCGGTCGGGGTCCGACAGGACCTGGTAGGCCTCGTTCAGCTCCTTGAACCGCTCCGCGGCGGCCGGATCCGTGCTGACGTCGGGATGCCACTGCTGGGCGAGCCGGCGAAAGGCCTTCTTGATCTCGGCATCGGTCGCGGTTCGCTCGACACCGAGCGTGGCGTAGTAGTCGGTCCCTGCCATGTCTGCCGCGAAGGATACGGTCGGGCGACCGATCTACCATGGCTCCGTGAGCGACCATGGTCGGCGGATGGATCCTGCCCCGGAAGGGCGCTTCGAGCCGATGACCTCGGTCGACCCGAGCGGCGAGGTGGCCCTGCCGGAGGTCGATCGCGGCCCGGCTCCACGCCCTCGCCTGACGGTCGCCCTCACGTTCGATGGCGACGCCATCTCGGACGCCGTCCGTCGCGACGACCCGCCGGTCAAGCTGTCGCATGGCGAGTTCGGCATCCGGGTCGGGATCCCGCGCATCCTCGACCTCCTCGAGCGCGAGGCGATCCCGGCGACGTGGTTCATGCCTGGCCATACCGTCGAGACCTGGCCGGCCGTCAGCCGCGAGATCGCGGAGCGCGGCCACGAGCTGGCCTGCCACGGCTGGTACCACGAGGACTTCTCGGCCATCACGGCCCGGGAGCAGCGCGCCATCCTCGAGCGCAGCCGCGAGGCAGTCGGCCAGGTTGCGGGCGACCCGCCGCGGGGCTATCGAGCCCCCTACTGGGCCCTCGGCCCGGAGACCCTGGAGCTCGTCGAGGCCGCCGGGTTCACGTACGACTCGTCGCTCATGGCCGACGACTACCGGCTCTACCGGGTCCGCCACGGCGACCGTCATTCGACCTCGGGTCCGACGACGTTCGGGACCGAGGGCGCCCTGGTCGAGGTCCCAATCTACTGGGGCCTCGACGACTGGCCGTACTTCGAGCCGGTGCGCGACACCGGCCGCGACGGCCTCTCCGCGCCGTCACGGGTCCTCGAGATCTGGACCGGCGAGCTGCGCTACGCCTGGGAGCACGCGCCAGGTGGCCTGCTGACGGTGACGATGCACCCGGAGTGCATCGGGCGGGGCCATCGGATGGCGATGCTCGAGCGGTTCATCGCCGAGGCCCGGGACCTCGAGGGCGTCGTCTTCGACCGCCTCGACCACTACGTGGATCGCTGGCTCGGGGGCGCCTGACTCAGCCGGTCGCAAGCTCCCTGGCCCGATCGAGGACGGCGTCGAGCATCGGCGGCGTCAGCCGACCGGTGAAGGTGTTCTGCTGGCTCGGGTGGTAGCTGCCGAGGACGCGCCACCGGCGCCCGTCGCGGGCCGGTCCGACCTCAGTCTCGGCGAGATGGCCGAACGTCGGGCGTGGGGCCGGGATCGGGGCTCCGAGGGCCTCGAACGTCCGCAGCGCCGCGTCCCAGCCGAACCGCCCGAGCGCCACGACGACCCGGACGGCCCCGAGCGCCGCGAGCTCTCGAACGAGGTACGGCGCGCAGGTGTCCCGCTCCTCCGTGGTCGGCTTGTTCGCCGGCGGCGCGCAGCGGACGGCGGCGGCGATTCGAACTCGGTACACCGTCAGCCCGTCGTCGGCCCGGCGCGACGACGGCCGGTCGGCGAGGCCGGCCCGATGGAGGGCCGCCCACAGGAAGTCGCCGCTCGCGTCGCCGGTGAAGACCCGGCCGGTGCGATTCCCACCGTGCGCCGCGGGCGCGAGGCCGACGATGAGGATTGACGCGTCGGGGTCGCCGAAGCCCGGGACCGGCCGGCCCCAATACGGCTCGTCCCGGTAGCGAGCGACCTTCTCGCGCGCGACCCGCTCGCGCCAGGCAACGAGGCGCGGGCAGCGGAAGCAGGTGACGACGTCGCGCTCGAGCTCGGCGAGCGCCGCGTGACGGCCTCCGGCGTCGAGGCGGCCCGTCAGTGGAGCAGCAGGCGGTCGAGCCGCCGGGACACGACGACGAGGCCGATGAGGCCCAGGCCGGCGAGGTAGACGACGTGGACGAGGATCCCCGGGTCGAGCGTCCCGAGCGAGAGATCGCGCAGCAGCGCCACGGCGTGGTACAGGGGCGTCAGCTGGACGACGACCTGGAGCGGCGCCGGGTAGAACGCGAGCGGGAAGAAGGTGCCGCTGAACAGGAACATCGGTTGCAGGACGACCTGGATGAGGTCGAAGTCCTGCCAGCTGCGCAGGAACGTCGTCGCGGCCATCCCCACGGCGGCGAAGGCGAAGCCCTCGAGGAGCGCAGCCGGGATGGCCAGGATCGCGAGGGGCGAGCGGAGCAGCCCCAGGACGACCATGACCGCCACGAAGCCGACGGCATACAGGCCGCCCCGGAAGATCGCCCAGGCGATCTCGCCGAGGGCGATGTCGCCGACGCCGAGCGGTGTCGCCAGGACGGCGTCGTAGACCTTCTCCCAGCGGAGCTTGCCGTAGGCGTTGAACATGACCTCGGTGATCGCGCCGTTCATCATCGAGGAGCCGAGGAGCGCCGGCGCCACGAAGACCTGGTACGGGATTGGCTGGCCGTCCGGCCCGGGCAGGCTCCCGACGAGCGCCCCGACGCCGAAGCCGACCGCCACGAGGTAGAACAGCGGCTCGAGGAAGCCCGAGGCGATCATCAGCCACTGGCGGCGGTACAGGTACACGCTCCGCTCGAAGAGGTAGCGCGCCCGGCGCGTGCCGAGCGACCCGGGCGGGATGAGCCGCCCGAGGGCGATGGCGCCGGCGAGCTCGCGCGCAGGGCTGGTCATCGAGGTCGCTCCGGGGCGACCGGGCGGCTCATTCGGCGAGCCTCCGCTCGAAGGTGACGAGCGCCACCGCCAGGCCGGCGACCGTGATGCCGAGCAGGACCGCGAGGTGGATCGCCGCGCCGAGCGGGTCGGCGGCGAGGGTCCCGAGGGCGAGCGACCGGCACAGCGCGACGCCGTGATAGAGCGGCGTGATCCACGCGAGCGGCTGGATGACCGCCGGCAGCTGCTCGATCGGGAAGAACGTCCCGCTGAACAGGAACAGCGGCGTGATCCCGAACCGGAACAGGTAGCTGAAGTTGTTCATCGTCTTCTGGGTTGCGGCGAACGCCGTGATCGGCGTCGCGAAGGCCAGGCCCGTCAGCGTCGCGACGGGTACTGCGAGGACGACGAGCGGCGATTGCACCGCCCCGAACAGCCACGTGACGAGGACGAAGATCGCGCCGACCAGGGTCAGCCGCGTGGCCGCCCAGGCGAAGTGCGACAGGGCGATCTCGCGCGGCGCGATCGGCGTCGCGAACATCGCGTGGAACGTCTTCTGCCACACGAAGCCGGCGATGACGGGGAACGTCGATTCCGACGCCGCGGTCATCATGACCGTCGCCGCCAGGAGCCCCGGCGCGATGAACGCCAGGTACGGCACCCCGCCGGTCCCGGCGCCGTTCGAGCGGTCGATGTACGAGCCGAGCCCGACGCCCATCGCGAGCAGGAACATCGTCGGCGAGAAGAACGAGTTGAAGATCGAGCCGCGCCACGTCCGGCGATACGACAGGAGCTGGTACTCGTAGGCCCGCGCGACGCGGTCGAGCATCGACCGGCCGGGCGTCCCGCCGCCCGACCACGGTTCGTCGAAGCGCCCGGCCGCGGCGGTCACTCGATGAGGCTCCGGCCCGTGAGCCGCAGGAAGACGTCCTCCAGCGTCGAGCGCCGGACGAGGACCGTCTCGGGCTGGATGCCGCGCTCGTGCACCGCGCCCGCCGTCGCCTCGCCATCGTCGGTGTAAAGGAGGACCCGGTCGGGCAGCCACTCGATCCGCTGGGCCAGCCCGTCGAGCTTGCCGTCGAGCGTCTCCTGGACGCCGGGCAGGAAGC
>DATEZX010000278.1:0-3965 GCA_035255225.1 Candidatus Limnocylindrales bacterium | reverse complement strand
GGCTCGCCGGTTCGGCAGCCGCGGCGTCATAGCCAGGCCGCCCACATCGCCGTCCGGGCTCGACGGCCCCAGAAGACACGAACAAGACCCGGAGGAGCACTCAAGGCGTCTGGGTGGCCCGGGCTCGATTGGTGGGTCGGCGCTGCGTGACTCAGCGTCGAGCCCGTGGGGCTACCGCGGGATGACGGCGTCGGCTCCCGCGCAAGCCCAGAAGGTGGCCCCTCCCCCCTCCGCGCCGAACCCGTTGATGATCCACTGTCCACCGAGCCGATACCGGCGGTTCCAGTCCACGACCGCCGTGTTGTGGCTGCCCCATATGAGCCAGTGAAGGACGCCCTGATCGTCCCGTATCTCTACGTCCCCCCATCTCTGGCCGGGAACGATCACCCCTGTGATCCACACGGATGCGGTGCATGGTTCCGCGTTCTGGTCGCCTGCACTGCATCCGGTCGGATCACACAGGCGCGCCATCGCTCCCGAGGCAGAGGAGTCGTGTGGCGGCGCGACCGAGCCAGCGAGACCCAGCGCAAGCACGAGGATGGCGGCAACCCGACCCATCCGTCCCCCCACGGCCCGGATCATATGGCGGGCCTAGACCCCGGAACCGGGGAACTGACGGCGAGCGTTGCCCAACCGCACGTCCGCATCGGCGCACGACGCCTGCGACACGGGACCTCCGAGCCGGTGCTGGCCACCGCCTCCGCGTAGCACCAGCGCCCGGGTAAGCCCGGGATAGGACGCCGCCGGGCCGGGCCGTTCTTCGTCGCGTCCTCGGTCGAGGCGGCCGACGACCTGCGTACAAACAAACAGGACCCGGAGGAGGGTCCGGGTCCTGTTCGAGTTGCCTGGCCCTGACGGGAGGAAGGGACCGTCAGGCCCGAATGTGGTGGTGCAGCCGGTCTACCAGCGGCGCATCTGGGGCGCGACGGCCAGCGCGATCGCGGCGACCGCCGGGGCGACACTGAGGGCGATGGCCCACCAGCGCCGGAACCTGTCGGACATCGATTCCTCCGTCTCTCCTCAGGCCTCCGGCGGTGTGACCGGAACGGCTGAGCCACCGTACGAACGCCCCATGACGGCGTCGATGCACCAAAGGTCCGGGGTCAGCCAGGACCATCGGCGGCGGCGACCCGACCGGACCGCACCACGAGGCTCCCGACCACCCCGCTCGCCGCGCCGGCTCGATGGGACCAACGTACTGGTGGCGGATCACCCGCCGCTTATTCCGGTGCCGGCCAGCACCGATTCGCGGCTCGTCGACGCGGCTATCCTCGGCGCGATGAACCTCCAGCTGGCCTACTCCGACGCCTATGCCCGCTCGGTCGACGGTCGGGTCGTGGCCGTCCACCCGGCCGGCTCGGCGGGTCCGGCCCCGCTCGTCGTGCTGGACCGGACGGTCTTCTACCCGGGTGGCGGCGGCCAGCCGGCGGACCGAGGGACGCTCCTCCGCTCGGCTGACGGACGCTCATGGGTCGTCTCCTCGGCGCGGAAGCTGGACGGCGAAGTCGTCCACGAGCTGGCCCCCGCCGAAGACGGATCGAGCGCCGACCCGCCCGCAGTCGGCGATCTGCTGGTCGTCGATCTGGAGTGGGCGCGCCGCTACGACCTGATGCGGACGCACACCGCGCTCCACGCCCTGTGCGGCGTCGTGTGGCGCGACTACGGCGCCCAGGTCACCGGCGGCAACATGGATCCCGGCTCGGGCCGGATGGACTTCGAGTTCGAGCGGATGAGCGGTGACCTCGTC
Source organism: Candidatus Limnocylindrales bacterium (assembly GCA_035255225.1). Classification (GTDB taxonomy): domain Bacteria; phylum Chloroflexota; class Limnocylindria; order Limnocylindrales; family CSP1-4; genus UBA5189. Next base: position 2,218 of record DATEZX010000278.1, on the reverse strand, counting down.
GACGAGATCGAGGCCAAGGTCAACGCCGAGCTGGCGGCGGCCCGCGAGGTCCGAGTCAAGGTCCTGCCGCGCGACGAGGCCTTCGCCATTCCGGACCTCATCCGGACCAAGGTCAACCTCCTCCCGCCGGGCATCGCCGAGGTCCGGACCATCGAGATCGTCGGGCTCGACCTCCAGGCCGACGGCGGGACGCACGTCGCGAACACCCGCGAGGTCGGTGGCATCCGCGTGACCGGCTACGAGTCGAAGGGCCGCATCAACAAGCGCATCCGGATCGAGCTCGTCGGCAGCGACGCCTGACCGTGCCGGACGGCGTCCCGCCCGACTCGTCGATCGCTGGCCAACCCGGGGACGGCCGCCCAGGCGCCGCAGCCGGCGCGTCGCTGTGGCGGAACGGCGCGTTCGTACGGGTCTTCTCGGCGAGCGCGATCTCGTACTTCGGGTCGTTCATCACCCGGGTTGCCCTGCCGCTGGCAGCGATCTACGTCCTCGGCGCGAATGCGCTCGGGATGTCGGCCATCCGGAGCTTCGAGCTCGTCGGCTCGCTCGTCGTCGGGCTGTTCGCCGGGGCGTGGGTCGACCGCCTCCGGCGGCGGCCGATCATGATCTCGGCCGACCTCGGGCGGGCGCTCCTCCTGGCCTCGATCCCGCTGGCCGCCGTGGCGGGCATCCTGAGCCTGCCGCAGCTCGTCGTCGTGGCCTTCCTCGCCGCGATCCTGTCGAGCTTCTTCGACACGGCCAGCTTCGCGTACCTGCCCTCCGTCGTCGGGCGCGCTCGGCTCATCACCGCGAACAGCGCCCTGTCGGCGAGCGCCTCGGCGGCCGAGGTGACCGGCTTCGGGCTCAGCGGCTTCCTCGTGCAGCTCCTGACGGCGCCGATCGCGATCGCCATCGACGCCGCGTCGTTCGTCATCTCGGCGGCCCTCCTCGTCACGATCCGGCAGCCCGAGCCGCCGCGGCCCTCGGTCGCCGAGCGCGAGCCCGTGCTCCGCGAGATCCAGGTCGGCGTTCGCGAGGTCGCCCGGTCGCCGACGCTCCGGGCGATCGCCCTGGCCCACGCCGGGAACCACCTCCTGTGGGGCGTCTTCGGGACGACGTACCTGCTCTTCGCGACGCAGGTCGTCGGCCTCGGCGCGGCCGCGATCGGGGTCGTGACCGCGGTCGGCGGGGCAGGCTCGCTCGTCGGCGCCGCGGCGGCCGGGCGGCTGGCCGGCCGCCTCGGGGTGGGCGGCGCCATGATCCTGGGGCTCGTCGGGTTCACGCTCGGCAACGCCCTCATCACGCTGGCGCCGAGCGGCGCCGTCCTCATCGGTGGAGCGATGCTCGTCGCCCAGCAGCTCTTCGGCGATGCGTCGGCGACGGTCCACGACGTCCTGGAGACCTCGGTCAAGCAGGCGATCGTCGACGAGCGGGTCCTCGGCCGGGTGAACGCCACGATCGACTTCGTGACGACGATCACGGCCCTCGTCGGATCCCTGGGCGGCGGGATCCTCGCGGTGGCCTTCGGACTGCGAGAGGCGATGGTCTTCGGCCTGCTGGGCGGTGCGACGGCGGTGGCGTTCCTGTGGTTCTCGCCGGTCCGCGGGCTGTGGACGATCCCGGCCGGGGGCGTTGGCGGACCGGGCGGGGCGATCGGGACGGCGCCGATCACGCCCGAGGACCTGCCGCTGACGGAGTAGGCGGCCTCTCGGGGATGAGGTCGCGATCGGGGCCGGATCAGGCGGACGGGGGTCCCTCGCCGCCGGGTCCCTGGCCGGCGCCCGGCTCCTCGGGGACGACATAGCTGTGGTTGAGGCGGCGCCGGATGAGGACCAGGGCGTAGACGTTGATCACGATGAGGCCGAGGATCACGACCATCGCCTCGCGCCGGAAGAGACTCTCGGACAGGCGGCCCTCGGCGAACGCCTTGGCCTGGTCGGCGCTCGAGGCGGCCTTGTCGGCGAGGCCGGCGACGGTCGTCAGCTTCGTCGTATGGACGGCCGCCCGGGCCTGGATGAGGTTCGTCTTGGCCTCGGTCAGCTGGACGTCGGCGTCGGACACGATCATCCCGACGCCGGCGGCCTCGTTGATCTTGGCCTGGGCGTCGTCGTAGGCCGTGCTGGCCTTCGTCAGCTCGTCGTAGATGCTCTTCGCCTGGGCGTAGATGATCGAGTCGGGGTGGTGGCAGGTGTCGCACCGCCGGTCGGCGTCGTTCTGGAACTGCGTCGCCTGGAGGGTC
>DATEZX010000277.1:0-2606 GCA_035255225.1 Candidatus Limnocylindrales bacterium | reverse complement strand
CCCGTGCATGCCGCCAGCACCAGGGCGACGGCAAGGACCGATACGGAGCGGATCGACCGGAGCATCTCGTCCTCCTCGGGGCTCGGCAGCGAGCGCCTCCCAGGCGCAGCCGCGCGGGCGGGGGCCGCGTCGGGCGAGTGTACGCGCGAGTCGGGTGCGGCCGCGAGAGCCGCATAGCCGCGGCCGCCGTCCCTGCCTCGGCCGAAATGCGTTCAGGCCCGGCGCGAGGCGATCCGAAGGCGGTCCCCGACGGCCAGGCCCAGGACCGTGGCCGCGTCGCCCTGGTTGACGCCGATCGCGAGCAGGCCGTTGGAGTCCTCGTACAGGAGCGGCGCGCCGACCTCGACCTCGCCGAACGTGCGCGCTGCGCGCATCGGCGGCAGCGGCCGGACGAGGCCGCCCTGGACGAGCGACACCCCCACGCTCTCACCCGGCGGCAGCGCCGGCAGGTCGGCCTGGCGGGCGCCGAGCCGGACGTTGCCGAACGAGTCGACGTAGACGACCTCCGCGATCAGCGAGGCATCGTCGCGAACCGGCTCCGGCATCCGCCGCGGTGTGAGGTCGGAGGGCGGCACGGCCGGGCCGACGCGCTCGAATGCCACGCCCAACGCGAGGTGCGCCGCGACCGGGGCGAACACGTCCCGACCGTGGAACGTCGACGACAGGCGGTCGAGCATCAGGTCACGTGCCTCGAGGAGGCGGGCCTCGACGATCCCACCGAGTCGCTCCGCCGCCGGCATGAGCAGCCCGTTGTCCGGACCGATCAGGACGTCGCCGCGGCCGACCCGCAGCCCGATCGGCCGGCGGCTCGTGCCGACCCCGGGATCCACGATGCCGACGTGCACTCCGACCGGCAGCCACGGCAGCGCGGCCCACAGCAGGAACGCGCCGTCGCCGATCGCGAACTTCCGCACCGCGTGGTCGATGTCGACGATCTGGGCGTCGCGGGCGATCGACAGGATGACGCCCCGGCAGATCGCGGCCGCCGAGTCGGACCCGAAGTCAGTCAGGAAGCCGATCACGGGACGCTCGGTCACGCGGCCGATGGTAGCGACGCCGGCGGCCACCACTCGTGACCGACGACGACCGCCGGACGCCCGAGACGGCGCCCGGAGGAGTCAGGCGCCGTCTCGGATGAGTCGCGGTCCGGGGGAGGAGACCCGGCCGCCGGGGATTCGAGCTAGGAGGTGAGCCAGGTCATCTGCTGTGGTTCGGGCCGGTCGTCGGGGTCCGGTTCGCCGCGCCGGACGGCCTCGACCCGACGGCGGAGGATCGCCTCGACCTCGGGGATCGACCAGTGAAGGTTGGCGCTCGGCAGTCCGGCCAGGTAGGCGGTGAGGTTGGCTGCCTCGGACGGTTCGAGGCCGCGCACCAGCAGGGCGCGATAGATCGAGCGGGCCGGGAAGTCGGCCAGCCTCGTTCCACCGTCGGTGTTGCGACCGTTTTGATCGGCCATCGCCGGAGGCGCCAGCTCGCGTTGCCCCCGAGCCGGCCGGGCGGATCCCGGTCGGGTTCGGTGCGGCGATGGTCGGTCGGGTGCGGTGCGGTGCGGTATGACCCGTCGGTACCGGTGGCCGAGTACCAAGGTCCGGCACGAGTCCGGCTCGCTATCCTCGCCGCGTGGTGTACGAGGAGGAGCGGAGCGGGGGCAAGCGCGATCGGGCGGCACGCCTGATGCGGGTCGCCGGCCTCCTCGCGGCGCACCCCGACGGGATGCACCCCAGGGACATCGCCGAGCGGCTCGGGATGTCGGTTCGGAACGTCTACCGCGACCTCCATGCCCTCGAGGACGAGGTCGCGGTCCCGACCTGGTCCGACGCCGGCCGGTGGGGCGTCCTCGACGCCGCGTTCCTGCCGCCGCTCAAGTTGACGCTGTCCGAGGCGATGGCGGTCTTCCTCGCCGCGCGGCTCATGGTCCGCTACGCCGACAAGTACGACCCCGACCTCGGTTCGGCCTTCGAGAAGCTCGAGGAGAACCTGCCCGAGACGCTCCGCGAGCACGTCGCCCGGAGCCTCGACGTCCTCCAGCGGGCGCCGCTCGATCCCGAGTTCATCGAGCGCGTCCGGCTGCTCACCCGAGCCTGGGCGGACCGCCGGGTCGTCGAGATCGAGTACGAAGGCGCGGCCTACGAGGGCCGCCCGGCTCGGCTCGGCCCTCCAGAGCCTCGCATCAGCCGGCGGGTCGTCCGGCCGTGGCTCATCGAGCCGTCACTGCGGACGCACGCCCTGTACCTCATAGGCTGGGACGAGGCGCGCGAGGCGATGCGGACCTTCAAGATCGAGCGGATCCGGAGCGTCAGCGTCACGCCCCGCTCCTTCGAGCGACCCGAGGCCGCGAGCCTCGAGGCCGAGCTCCGCCACGGCTGGGACATCATCGCCGACCAGCCGCCGGTGGAGGTCCGGCTGCGGTTCTCGCCAGCGGTCGCGGACCGGGTCCTCGAGACGCGCTGGCATCCGGAGCAGCGCACCGAGCGCGAGGCGGACGGCTCGCTCCTGTGGTCGACCACCGTCAGCGGGGTCATCGAGATCCGGCTCTGGATCCTCGAGTGGGGCGATGACGTCGAGGTCCTCGGCCCCGCCGACCTCCGGGCCGACGTCGCGGCCCG
>DATEZX010000276.1:0-14432 GCA_035255225.1 Candidatus Limnocylindrales bacterium | reverse complement strand
GACGGCTCGGGCTACGAGGCGTACGTCGGTCGCTGGAGCCGCCGTGTCGCGGAGCGCTTCCTGCCCTGGCTCGAAGCGCCGCACCCTGGGACATGGATCGACCTGGGCTGCGGCACGAGCGTCCTGACGCGGGCGATCCTCGAGCTCGAGGACCCGACCTCGGTCCTGGGCGTCGACCCATCGGTCGCGTTCCTCGCCTCGGCGCGGAACGCCACGCCCGATTCGAGGGCGACGTTCGTCCCTGGCCGCGCGGGGAGCCTCCCCTTACCCGATCGGTCGGCCGACGTCGGCGTTGCGGGGCTCGTCCTACTTCGCTGACTACTGGTCGCCATTCCTGAGCGGCGTCGCCCCGGCGCCGGGGTACGCGATGTCGCTCGACCCGGAGGCCCGCGAGCGCCTCCGAGCCCGACTCGACGAGACCCTGCCGCGCCAGTCCGATGGATCGATCGCCCTGGTGGCTCGAGCCTGGGCCGTCGCCGGGCGACGCTAGTCCGGCGGCATGAAGCGCAGCCAGGGATCGCGCCAGGCTGACCGGCCGCCTTGTCAGGCGCCGGCGGCTGCTTGCAGGAACGTCGTCACCCAGTCACCCCAGGCGGCAGCGCACGTGTCGATCACCCCGGCATGGCCGGCCCCGGGGCAGATCCTGATGTCGACGAGTGCCTTGGCCTGGAGCCCCGCGTGGAGGTTGAGGAGGGCGCTCTCGGCTGGCGGGTTGTAGGGGTCCTCCGACCCGTGGGTGAGCAGGATCGGTCGGCCCTGGACGTGGCCGATCGTGTCGATCGGATCCGCGGAGCTCAGATCGACGCCGGTCCTGAGCCAGGCCCCGAAGAACGAGGCCAACTGCGCCGGGAAGGGGGGCAGGTGCCGGTCCCCCTCGATGCCGTTCGCGATCGTCCACGCGATGTGTGCATGCATCGAGTCGAGGACCAGGGCTCTGATCCGGGGATCGCTTCCGGCAGCCGCGAGGGCCGCCGCCCCGCCCATCGACGTGCCGATCGCGGCGATCCAGCCCGCATGCTTGGCGCTCGCGAGCCAGTCGATCGCCGCCTCCACGTCGCGCTGCTCGAGGACCCCGAGCGTCACCGGCACATCTCCGCTCTGGCCGGTGCCGCGAAGGTCGAAGATGGCGACGTTGTAGGTGCCGTGGAGCGGGACGGCGTAGTGAAGGTACTCGCTCTTGTTCGATGACCTTCCGGGGACGAGGAGGATCGTCGGACCAGTGGGGCCGAGGCCATTCGCCGCCGGGATGTACCAGCCGGCGAGCCGGATGCCGTCGCTCGTCACGACCACGTCGCCGGCCGGCCCCGCTCGACCCCCGCACGTCCAGCTGGGATCCCTCTGCGCCGGCGGCACGGGCCGGAGGCCCACGTCCGAGGCCCGATCGTAGTTGATCGCCTCGTATGTCCAACCGTACTGGAAGACCGGGGTCCGGCAGTCCTGGCTCCGAGACGGGTGCAGGAGGTCATCAGAGCCCGGCACGAGCGCGTAGACGGTGTAGCCCCCGACGACCATGAGCACCGCCGCCGCGACGAGCGCGGCAACGACCCTCAGCCGCCGCCCGATGCGCCACCGTCGAGCCATGTCCGGCGCCGATCATGGCTGCGCCCGGAGGCGTCAACCAGTGCCATTCCGATCGTCAGAGCGACGGCTGACGTCGCAGGCGATGCCAATCGCCCCGACCGTGGAATCGAACGACCCGGGTCGGCTGACGACCCGGGTCGAGAATGTGGCTCTGGTTCCGGGCGCCCCGCGGGCGCCCGTGCCGAGAGGAGTCTTGGGACTAGCCCCGCATCGTGCGGAAGCAGTCGGAGCAGTAGACCGGCTTGCCGGTGGTCGGGCGGAACGGGACGCGGGCCTCGTTGCCGCAGTTCGAACAGGTCGCGGTGAACATCTCGCGCGGCCCGCGGTCGCGGTAGCCCGAGTCGCCGTAGCCACCCGAGCTGTAGCTGCCACCGGAGCTGTAGCCGCCGCTGCCGTAGCCGCCCTCGCTGCTGGTGTAGCCAGACGAGTAGCCGGCACCCGACGACTGGCGCGCGGCCTTGCGGGCAGCGCGATCGGCGGGGCAGCGGCGCGGCTCGGTGAAGCCACGCTGCGCGTAGAAATCCTGCTCGGAAGCGGTGAAGACGAACTGCTGTCCGCAATCCGCGCAGGTCAGGGTCTTATCCGTGTACAAGAAACGAAACTCCTCTCGGTAGCCGCCGCGATCCCGCTCGGGTCTCGCGTCAGCCGTGAGAGGAGTCCGGTTTCGAGGTCGTCTACGCGTATGCGGTCACGGGCGCATCCCGTGACGTTGGGCGCGTCTCAGAATACGGGACGATCCCGATCCTGCCTAGTCCTGAATTCCATCACATTCCGAGCTCCTCGCCGGGCGCCGCCCAGCCCCTGGCTCGCTCGACCGCGCGACGCCAATCAGTGACGAGCCGGCGACGTCGCTCGGGCCCGATCGCCGGCTCGAAGCGTCGGTCCAGCGACCAGTGGGCCCCGATCTCCGCGAGGTCTGACCAGAAGCCGATCGCCAGTCCGGCGAGGTACGCCGCGCCCAGGGCGGTCGTCTCAAGGACGCGCGGCCGCGCCACCTGGACACCGAGGACGTCGGCCTGGAGCTGGAGCAGGAGGTCGTTCGCGGCCGCTCCCCCATCGACCCGCAGCTCGGTCGGGCGCGGGGCGCCATCGGCGACCATCGCCTCGACGACGTCCCCGACCTGGAGCGCGATCGACTCGAGCGTCGCCCGGGCGAGCTCGGGCAGGCCCGTGCCTCGGGTCAGCCCGACGATCGTCCCGCGGGCGTAGGGGTCCCAGTACGGCGCCCCGAGGCCGGTGAACGCGGGCACGAGGTACACCCCGCCGCTGTCGCTGACCTCCGAGGCGAGAGCCTCGACCTCGGGCGCCGAGTCGATCGCCCGGAGGCCGTCGCGCAGCCACTGGACCGCCGCGCCCGCCGCGAACACCGAGCCCTCGAGGGCGTACCGGGCCGGTTCGCCGGCGCCGAGCTGCCAGAGGACTGTCGACAGGAGCCCGTGCCCCGAGGTCACGGCGCGGCTGCCGGTGTTGAGGAGCAGGAAGGCGCCGGTGCCGTAGGTGTTCTTGGCCTGGCCGGCGGCGAAGGCGGCCTGGCCGAACGTCGCGGCCTGCTGGTCGCCGGCAAGCGCGGCGATCGGGATCGCCCGGCCGAACAGCGCGGCCGACGTCTCCCCGAACCGTCCGCTCGTCGGCCGAACCTCGGGCAGGACGACGCGCGGTACACCGACGTGGCCGAGCAGCTCGTCGTCCCAGGCCAGCCGGTGGATGTCGAACAGCAGCGTCCGGCTGGCGTTCGAGGGATCAGTCGCGTGGACCTGCCCGCCCGTCAGTCGCCAGAGCAGGAACGCATCGACCGTCCCGAATGCCAGCTCGCCGCGCTCGGCGCGCCGTCGAAGGTCGGAGCTCGGGCGGAGCGTCGGACCACCGTCGAGGATCTGGGCGATCTTCGGTCCCGAGAAGTAGGCGTCGAGCGGCAGGCCCGTGCGCTCGCGGAACAGCGGCTCGAGGCCCGCCGCGCCCAGCGCGTCGCAACGGGGCGCGGTGACCCGGCTCTGCCAGACGATCGCGTCGGCCACGGGCCGGCCTGTGTCGCGTTCCCAGACGATCGTCGTCTCGCGCTGGTTTGCGATGCCGATCGCGGCGATCCGTCTGGCGCCCCCGACCTGGGCGACGACACTCCGCGCCACGGCGAGCTGGCTGGCCCAGATGGCCTCGGGATCGTGGGTGACGTGGCCCGGCTCGGGATACCGCTGCTCGAACGGCTGCTGGGCGGTCGCGACGGCCCGGCCCTCGCGGTCGAAGGCGATCGCCCGCGAGGACGTCGTGCCCTGGTCGAGCGCCAGGATCAGCTGGGCGTCGGCCACGGCACGCCGTACTCGAGTCGGGCGCTCTCGAGGTAGCGCTCGACCTCGTCGGCCTGGCGGTCCCGGTCCCAGCCCAGCTCGAGGGCCATCAGCCCGGCGACACGCGGCGCGATCGACGCGCCGCGGTCGGGCAGGACCTGGGCGAGGCGCATCCGCCGCGCCAGGACGTCGTCGAGCGTGCCCGCCAGCTCATGGCGCACTGCCCACGGCACCTCGGCCGCGAGGTGCCCGCCGGCGTCGATGACCTCCGGCCGATCGTCCTCGTCGACCAGCCCGAGCTGGCGACCGAGCTCCAGGACCGCTCGAGCCTCGGTGCCATGGCGGGCCACGAGCCGGTCCGCCGTGACCCGATCGACGGTCATCCGGCTCCGCCTCGGGCCGGACGTGACCGTCGCGAGGCCGCTCGCGAGTCGGTCGAGGTCCACCCGCGACGCAGCCCCGGCCAGCGGCAGCTCGGCGGTCCCGGACGGCCGACGTCGCGCCTCGTCCCGCCCGAGCGCGGCATCGACGACGTCGCGGGCCATGACCCGGTAGGTCGTGTACTTGCCACCGCCGATCCGGACGAGGCCACTCGGATCGGTCGTGACCTTGTGCTCGCGCGACGTCTTGACGGTCGAGTCGCCCGAGCCGCCGATGAGCGGCCGCAGGCCGGCGTACGTCCCGACGAGGTCGTCGCGGGTCAGGTCGAGCTGGGTCGTTCGGTTCACGGTCGCGAGCAGCTCGTCGATGTCCTCGCTCGGAGCGGACAGGCGGTCCGGGGGCCGATCGTCGAGGTGGTCGGTCGTGCCGATGATCCAGTGATCGGGCCACGGGATGATGAACACGACCCGGCCCGGGATCCGGAGCGTCAGCCCGCCTCGGGCGACGAGCCGCTCGCGTCGGATGATGACGTGCGAGCCACGGCTCGGGATCACCCTGCGGGCGCCCGGATCGGGTGAGAACCGCTCGTCGGGACGGGCCGTCCAGACCCCCGTGGCATCGATGACCCGCTCCGCCCGGATCTCGAACGTCGCGTCCGTCCCGTCGCTCCCGACGTCGCGGACCGCCGCGCCGATCACGCGCCCGTTCGCCAGCACCGGCGCCTCGGCGCGCACGCGGGTCGCCGCCGCCGAGCCGGTGCCCGCCGCGAGGGCGGTGCGGACGACGGCCAGGGCGAGTCGCGCGTCGTCCTCGACCCCGTCGTGGTAGACGATCCCACCGGCCAGGCCCTGGCGCCTGAGGTCCGGGGCGTATTCGAGCACGCCGCCTGGCCCGAGATGGCGCGCGAAGCCGCCGTCGCGGCGCGCCCCGAGCAGGTCGTAGAGGAGGATCCCGGCGCCGTAGAAGCCCTGGTGGACGAGCGGCCAGCCGTAGATCGGGAACAGGAAGGGCTCGAGCCGGACGAGGTGCGGGGCGAGCCTCAGGAGACGGGACCGCTCGTCGAGGGCTTCCGCGACGAGGCCGAAGTGGAGCTGCTCGAGGTACCGGAGCCCGCCATGGATGAGCCGCGACGACCGGCCCGAGGTCCCGGACGCGATGTCCGACTGCTCCACGAGCGCGGCGCGAAGGCCACGCGAGGTCGCGTCGAGGAGCGCCCCCGAGCCGACGATCCCACCGCCGACGACGAGGACGTCGAAGCGCTCGTCGGCGAGGGTCCGGAGGGTGTCGCCTCGCGAGGCGATGGCCGCGCCGGCCGGCACGGCGTCAGGCCTCCGGCGGGTGGCGGCGCGAGATCCACCACAGCAGCCCGACCGTGCCGACGACGAGGATCCCGATGAGGAGCGGGCTGTCGAGGACGAGGCGCTGCGCGTCGCCCGGCAGGACGTACGTGACGAGCTGCAGCCCGAGGACGATGGCGACAGCGATGCCGGCGACGAGGAGGACCTCGCGCATGCCAATCCGCCGCTCCTCAGCCACGATCGGCCTCCGGTGGGATCCCGATCGGGGCCACGAGGACCTTGCCGGCGAGGGCGGCGCCGCGCTTCGTCAGGAGCCCCGTCTTGGGTCGGTGGAACGTCACCGTGAGATCGGCCCGGACCACCGGGTCCGAGGCGTCGCCCGACGAGAGGTCGACGGCGGTGGGCGTGTCGACCGCCACGACGGGCACGCCCGCGGCGCGAGCCCGGTGGACGACGTCGACCGCGGCCCTGATCGGGTCCCGCAGCTCACCATGAACGCCCGTCCCGAGCAGGGCGTCGACGACGACCGCGCTCTTCGCGACGTTCTGGCCGAGCATCGCCAGCTCGCGGGCCGAGCCCGCGTGGATCCGCGTCACCTTCGGCTCGTGATCCAGGCGATCCCAGTTCCTGGCCGCGTCGAGCGTGGTCGGCCGCGACGACGTCGAGACGAGCACGGCCGCGACGTCGGCCCCGGCGCGGCCGAGCCAGCGAGCGGCGACGAGGCCGTCGCCGCCGTTGTTGCCGGGACCGGCAAGGATGAGGATCGGGTGCTTGCCCCACCGCTCCGTCGCGACCGCCAACGCCCGGACGGCCGCCCCGACCGCCGCCCCGGCGTGCTCCATGAGGCGCTGCCCGGGAACTCCCATGGCCTGGGCTCGAAGGTCCGCCCCGGCCATCCCCTCCGCCCCGATCGCGGACCGGCTCGCCGCCTCCGACCAGCGCTGCCGCAGGCCACGAAGGTCGAGCGTCACGAGCTCGGGATCGTCGGCCGGCAGCGGCCGCGTGGCAGGCCCGGAGATCGGAGCCGGGGGGTTGGGCACGCGCGAAAGCGTAGCCCGTCGATCAGGCGTGCGGGAGTCGTGCCTCGGCCGGCGCGGTCCCGCGCAGCTCCACGAGGGCGTCGCGCCGAAGGCTCTCGAGGGCCGCCGCGACCGCGGCGATGTCGTGCGTGCCGATCGCCTCGCCGAACGCCAGCCAGGCCCCATCGTCGAGGTCACGGAGCCGATCGAGGATCCGGCCACGGAGCCAGCGCGACGTGGTCGTGAACGGCCGCTCGCGTCGAGCGACGCCGGCCGCGACACTCGCGCGACGGCCCGCCGCCCAAGCGCACGCGAAGGCGAGCGGACAGGCGGCGCACCGTGGCGAGCGAATCCGGCAGACCGTCGCGCCGACGTCCATGAGGGCGTGCGTCCAGGTGCCGGGCGCCGTGGGTGGGGCGAGCACGTCGGCGAGGGCCTGCAGGCTCGCGGGATCTGCGGGAGGCCCGGCCGGATCGTCGAAGAACGCCCGCGTGAGCACCCGTCGCACGTTGGTGTCGACGGCGCCGACCCTCCGTCCGAACGCCAGCGCCGCCACGGCCCGGGCCGTGTACGGCCCGACGCCCGGCAGCCGATCCAGGGCATCGAGGTCGGATGGCACCGCGCCTCGGTGGCCGCGGACGATCGCGATGGCCGCCCGCTGGAGCAAGACCGCACGGCGGTTGTAGCCGAGCCCCCGCCAGGCTCGGAGGACGTCCGCGAGCGGCGCGGAGGCGAGCGCCGCCGGACTCGGGTAGCTCGCCATGAACCGCGACCAGGCCTCGGCGGCGCGGGCGGCCTGGGTCTGCTGGGCCATGACCTCCGAGACCAGGATCGCCCACGGATCCGAGGTCGCCCGGAACGCGAGCGGCCGGCCGCGGCGGGCGTACCAGCGCAGCACCGCGCGGCGAACGCTCGCCGCGCGACCGACGCTGACCGCGCGGCCGCCTCCGCTAGGCGCCGTGGACGAGCCCGACGAGGCGCGCAAGGGCGTCGGGATCGGTCGCTGGCATGACCCCGTGGCCCAGGTTGAACACGTGGCCCGGCCGGCCCGCGACCCGCGCCAGGACGTGGCGGGCCTGGGCCTCCACCTGGGCCCACGGCCCGAGCAGGACATCCGGATCGAGGTTGCCCTGGACCGCCCGTCCCGGGAGGCGGGCCCAGGCGTCGCCGATGTCGACCCGCCAGTCGAGCCCGATGACGTCGCCACCGGCCTCGGCCATCGCCTCGAGCAGCCCGGCCGTGCCCGTCCCGAAGTGGATCGTCGGGGCCCCGAGGCCGGCGAGGCCATCGAACAGCCGCCGGACGTGGGGCTGGACATTCGCCCGGTAGTCGAATGGCGAGAGGGCGCCGACCCACGAATCGAAGAGCTGCACGGCCGCGGCGCCAGCCCGGACCTGCGCGCCCAGATAGGCCAGGTCCATGTCCACGATCCGCCCCAAGAGGTCCGACCACGCCTTCGGCTCCGAGCGCATGAAGGCCTTCGTCACCTCGAGGCCGCGCGGCGAGCGGCCCTCCAGCAGATACGCAGCGATCGTGAACGGCGCGCCGGCGAAGCCGATGACCGGCACGGGGGATGTGCGAGCGAGGGTGCCGATCGCCCGCAGGAGCGGCCCCACGGCAGCCTCGGCATCGAAGCCCCCGAGGCGGCGGACGTCGCTCGCCGACCGGATCGGGCGGTCAACGATCGGGCCGACGCCCTCCTGCAGCTCGACCGCGACGCCCACCCCGGGGAGGGGCGTCGTGATGTCGGCGAAGACGATGCAGGCGTCGACGCCGAGTCGGGTGACTGGCTGCAGGCTGACCTCGGCGCACAGGTCGGCGTCGGCGACGATGTCGGTCAGGCTGGCGCGCTCGCGGATGGCCCGGTACTCCGGCAGGGCTCGGCCCGCCTGGCGCATGAACCACACCGGCGTGACGTCGACGGGCTCCCGTCGACAGGCGCGGAGGAAGCGGTCGTTCACGATCGGCCGTCGGCAGCGAGGCCGACCGGAGTCGCTCCGGCGCCGAGCAGCTCGAGGATCTCCTCGATCGGTCGATGGATGCCGAGCAGGATCGGGGTGTCCGAGACGGTCGCGATGCGGCTCTCGGTGCCCCGCAGCTCGTAGACGAGCTCGCCGAAGGCGTCGAGGTCGTCGGTCTCGTACGCCACCAGGAAGTCCTGGCTGTCGAGCCCGAAGGAGTAGGCGAGGGCCTGCCGGATCGCCGGGTACTTATGTCCCACCTTCATGTGGCCGTTCATGATCCGCTGGCGCTCCTCGGCCGGCGTGAGGTACCACTCGGTGCTCTTCGTGAAGGGGTAGACAACGAGGTAGCGCGCCGGCTCGCCGCCGCCGAGGATCGACTGCTCCTGGGGCGTCGGTCGCTTGACGTACTGGCTCTGGCGAATGCGGCCCAGGAACGCGTGGCGAACGATGAGCCAGCGTCCGAGGCCGGATCTCAGCAGCCGAGCCGCAGCTCGCTCGAGATCGTCGACCGAGGACGCAGTCCGCCACAGCAGCAGGTCGACGTCGGGCTCGAGGCCGATCGACGAGTAGGTCGCCCCGCCCACGCCATCCTCCGCGCCGCCGCGCATCGCCTCTCTGAAGGCGGCGGCCTCGACCGACCGCTCGGCATCCTCGCGGCGGCGCCAGGCCTGATCGAGGCCGAGGGCGAGGGCCTGGACGAACAGCGAGGTCACCGGGCGGCTCGGTCCTCGGCGATCCAGCGGGCGAGGTCGGCGGCGGCGTACGTGATGACGATCCCCGCTCCGGCCCGGACGATCGAGGTCACCGCCTCGCTCATGACCCGGCGCCCGTCGACCCAGCCGCGCTCCGCGGCGGCCGCGATCATCGCGTACTCGCCGCTGACCTGGTAGGCGGCGACCGGGAGGTCGAAGGTCGCCCGCGCCGCGGCGATGAGGTCGAGGCACGGCAGGGCGGGCTTCACGAGCAGCAGGTCGGCGCCCTGCTCGACGTCGAGCCGCATCTCGCGCATCGCCTCGCTGGCGTTCGCCGGATCCATCTGGTAGCCACGGCGATCGCCGAAGGCGGGCGCGCTGTCGGCGGCCTCGCGGAACGGCCCGTAAAAGCCCGAGGCCGTCTTCGAGGCGTAGGCCATGATCGCGGTCTCGGTGTGTCCGGCGGCGTCGAGGGCGTGCCGGATGGCCGCCACCTGGCCATCCATCATCGCGCTCGGAGCGACGATGTCCGCGCCGGCCTCGGCCTGGCTCACGGCGGTCATCGCGAGGCGCTCGATGGCCGCGTCGTTGTCGACCGAGCCATCGGCCCGAACTGGTCCGCAATGGCCGTGGTCGGTGTACTCGCAGAGGCACGTGTCGGCGATGAGGACCGTCGACAGGTCGCGGGCCCGGATCCGCCGCGCCGCGTCCTGAACGATCCCGTCCTCGATCCACGCGCCCGTGCCCACCGGGTCCTTCTCGTTCGGCAGCCCGAACAGGATCAGGCCTCCGACCCCCAGCGCGGCCAGCTCGTCCGCCTCCTCCGCGGCGACGTCCGGCGACAGGCGCGCCACACCGGGCAGCGACGAGATCGGCTCACGAACGCCCGAGCCCGGCCGGACGAACAGCGGCGCGACGAGCATCGCGGGATCCAGGCGGGTCTCGCGGACGAGCGCGCGGAGCGCGGGAGTCCGGCGCAGCCGGCGGGGGCGGTCGCGCGGCGTGGGGACGGTGGCCGCGGCGGCCGCAGCGGCGATGGCCGCGGGGCTGGGACGGGGCGCGAGGGGGACGGTCATGTCGACTCCTGGTGCAGGCCCAAGTATCCCGCGGTTGCGTCGGCGATCGCGGCGACGCCCGGGCTGCCTGGTTCGGCGACGACGGAGAACCCCAGGCGGCGAGCCTCGCCGCTCGTCGAGGGACCGATGCAGATCGCCGGCGTGGCGAGCACCCGCTCGACGGCGGCCTGCCCGGCGCGAGCGGCGAGGGCGAGGAGCCCCCGTGTGGTCGACCCGCTGGTGAAGATCACGACCCGCGGATCGGCCGCGAGCGCCGGTTCGAGCAGCGACCCGGAGGCGGCCGGCCCCTCGATCGTCCGGTAGGCCATGACCGCCTCGACCCGGGCGCCGCGCGCGGAGAGGCGATCGACGAGGGCGTCGTCGGCGATCTCGCTGCGAGGGACGAGGACGCGCTCGCCGCCCTGGAGGGGCAGCTCGTCAGCGAGGGAGGCGCCGGACGCCCGTCGCGGCCGGAGCGCCACGGACACGCCGCTCGCCCGGAGGGCGCGGGCTGTCGCGAGGCCGACGGCGGCCCAGCGGGGGCCACCGTCGAGGCCGAGGGGCACGCCGAGGTGGCTCGCTGTCTCGTGCACCGCGCGTGCGGCGTTGACACTCGTGACCACGACCCAGTCGAAGCTCGCGATCCCCGCGAGCGCCGGCGCCAGCCCATCCGCCGCCGGAGCGATCTCGATCGACGGGACGAGGAGCGGGGCAAGCCCTCGGTCCACGAGGGCCAGGGCGAGCGCCGCGGACTGGTTGGCGGCGCGGGTGACCAGCACGGGCGGATCGCCGGCCGCGAGCGCGGTTGCCGAGGCGTCCTGCGCGAGGGCGGCCAGCAGGGAGTCGACCAGCCTGGGGCTCTCTGCCTCCGGGGCGGTCCGGCGGACGATCGTGGCCAGCGAGCCGTCGGGCCGGGCGAACCCGCCAAGGAGCTCGAGGTCGCCGGTCGCGTCGACGCGGCCGAGCGCCCCCAGCGGCGCGCGACAGCCGCCGCCCGAGGCCGCGAGCAGGGCCCGCTCCGCCTCGACGGCGACGCGGGTCGGGCGGTGGTCGAGGCGGGCGACGAGCGCCGCGGTTGCCACGTCGGAGGCGCGAACCTGGACGGCGATGGCGCCCTGGCCGGGCGCCGGCGGCACGACGCCGGCAGGGAGGCGGAACGAGATGCGCCCGGCCCGACCGAGCCGCGTCAGGCCGGCCTCGGCGAGGACGAGGGCATCGCTCTGGCCCTCGTCGAGGCGGCGCAGCCGCGTGTCGACGTTGCCGTGCAGCGGGTGGAGCCGGAGGTCGGGCCGCACGGCCCGCAGGAACGCCGTTCGCCTCGGGCTGTCTGTCCCGACTCGCGAGGCCCTCGGCAGGTCATCCAGCGAGGTCGCGACGTGGCCGTCGGGCAGGACGACGACGTCCCCCGACGGCGCCCGCTCGAGGAACGCCGCGATCGCGAGCCGCGGGTCCTCGTCGGTCGGGACGTCCTTCGCGCTGTGGACCGCGACGTCGATCTCGCCCCTGACGAGGGCCGCCTCGATGGCGGTCACGAAGGCGCCCTCGCCCCAGGCGGTGTCGGGAGCGCGGCGATCGCCCGGGGTCGTGATGATCGAGATCTCCGTCGCGGCGCCGGCAGCGGCCAGGGCATCCCGGACGATGTTCGCCTGGGCGAGCGCCAGGGCGCTGCCGCGCGTGCCGATGCGGACGGTGGCGGTCGACGTCATCGACCGGAAGGCTGGGCTCACCGAGCCACGGGGCGGCGTGGCATTCGGCCCGACGCGCAATGCCCATCGGCCCGCGGGAACGCACCCAACGGCACGGCCGGTGTCATGCGCGAATTTTCAGACTTCGAGCGAATTGACGGATTTGTCGACTTCCAAGCGAATTCCGGCTCCGGGCCCGACCCGGACGCCACGCCGCCGAGGAGCGGGGGCATGGCTGACGATCCACGAGGCGAGCGCGCTCGTCGGCGTCTCCGAGGCGACGCTCCGCCGGTGGGCCGAGGCGGGCGACGTCGAGGCCTTCGTCACGCCGGGTGGCCACCGGCGCTTCACGCGCCGGGCGGTGCTCGACCTCCTCCCCCACCCCGGTCGGCCTCACCGGACCCTTCGCCAGCTCGGCGGCACCCCGGAGCGCGTGGTTCGCCAGTACCGGCGCGAGCTCACGACCACCGGTGCCACCTGGCTGCCGCAACTCGACGACGCGGCACGGGAGGCGTTCCGCGCACCGGGCCGCCAGATCCTGACGGCGATCCTCGACTTCCTCGACGCCCCGGACGAGGACGCGGGTGCTGCGGCCCTCGAGACGGCCTGCGAGGCGGCGACGGCGTATGGTCGGCTCGCCGCGGGACGCGGACTCGGGATCGGCACCACCGCCGAGGCCTTCCTGCACTTCCGGTCGCCGTTCCTCGAGGAGCTCGCGACGATTGCCCGGCGGCGCCGTCTCGAAGCCTCCGAGGCCATAAGCCTCATCATTGCCGCCGCCAGCGTCTTCGATCGGCTGCTCCCGGCGCTCCTCGACGGACACCTGGCTGCCGCGGAGGCAGCTCCCGGGACCAGCGCTCGAGCCACACCCCGCCGCGACAGAGGCGAATGATGATCGCGTCCCCGGATCGCACCCCCTCGACCGCCACGATCACGGTGGCCGAGACGAGCGCCCCTGGACCGACGATCGTCGCCCTCGTCGCCCACGCCCGGCTGGTCCCGAGCCTGGAACGCGAGGCCTTTGGGGAAGCCCTCCGACAGCTGCCGGCGGACAGCCGCCGGATCGTCATCCGCACCTGCCATCGCGTGGAGCTGTATGGCACCGGCGACGGGATGCGCCTGGCGAGCGCGACTGAGCCCCGACTCGCCGACCTCCCCGTCGGCATCGAGCGACTGACCGACGTCGACGCCGTCCGGCACCTCATGGCCGTGGCGAGCGGCCTCGACAGCGCGGTCTTCGGGGAGACGCAGATCCTCCACCAGCTTCGCGAGACGCTCGAGGAGCGGCACGGCGAGGCCACGCTCGATCCAATCCTCGAGCGCCTCTTCCAGGCGGCGCTCCGCGCCGGCCGGTCTGCCCGCTCCCACTACACCGGTTCGCCGCGCTCGCTCGCCGACGTCGCCCTGGACCGGATCGCCCAGGCCCGCGGTGAGGGGTTCGATGCCGGGCGGCCGATCCTGATCGTCGGCGTCGGTCGGATGGCCAGGCTGGCGGCCTTCGCTGCGAGCCGTCGCGGGTGGCGGGTGATCATCGCGAACCGGACGGCGTCCCGTGCTGCCGATCTGGCCGCCGAGGTCGGTGGGCAGGTGCTGCCGTTCGGCAGCGACGGCTCGCTCCCGGCGCTGGGTGGGGTCGTCGTCGCCATCGCCGGGCCGTGGCCGCTCGGCGCCCGCGACATCGGGACCCTCGCCGAGGGTGCGATCCCGGTGGTTGACCTCTCGTCGCCGCCGGCGATCGTGGCCGACGCGGCGGCTCGGCTCGGGGACCGGTTCGTTTCGGTCGACGACCTCGCCCAGGCCGTCGAGGACGGACCCGACGAGCGGACCCGGCGGCGCGTCGAGCGGCTCGTCTCGCGCGTCGGCGGCGAGTACTGCCAGTGGCTGCGGAGCCGCGAGGCGGTGCCCGCGATCCGGGGTGTCGTCGGCGCCGCCGAGGCTCGCCGAGCGGACGAGATGGCGTGGCTCCAGCGGCGCCTGCCCGACCTCTCGAGCGATGACCTCGCGGTCATCGAGCAGATGAGCCACCGCCTCGTGGCCTCGATCCTCCATGCCCCGCTGTCCGCCCTGACGAGCGACGAGGGTGGCGACCTCGAGCACGCCGCCCGCGAGCTGTTCGGACTGTGACGGCCGCGACGTGACCACGACCAGCCTCGACCAGCGGGCCAGCCAGGCCGAGCTCATCGCCGCGGCGGAGTCGCTGTTCCCCGGTGGCGTCAACAGTCCCGTCCGCGCGTTCCGGTCCGTCGGCCGGCCGCCGCTCCTCCTCGCGCGCGGCGCGGGACCCCGCGTCCGCGACGCCGAGGGCCGGTGGTACGTCGACTACATCGGGGCCTGGGGTCCGGCGATCCTCGGCCATGCCGCGCCAGCCGTTGTCGAGGCAGTACGAGCCGCGGCCGCCGACGGGTTCGCTCTCGGGGCGACCTCGCCGCGCGAGATCGAGCTCGGCGAGCTGATCCGGAGCGCCGTGCCGTCGAT
>DATEZX010000275.1:0-4052 GCA_035255225.1 Candidatus Limnocylindrales bacterium | reverse complement strand
GGGCCCGACCGGATCCCCCGGGGCCTCGCGAGTCTGGAACCCGCAGACGTGGGGCTCGTGGCTCGAGTTCGCCTCGCCGGCCGACCGCTACGCCCTGGACTCGCGCATCGAGCTCTTTCCCGGTTCGATCTGGGACGATGCCGCCACGATCTCGGCCGGCAACCTCGGCGCCCTCGCGAAGTACCAGGTCGACATCGTCGTGACCGACAGCCAGGCCGATGCCGGCCTCGAGGCCGCCCTCACGAGCGATCCGGCCGATTGGCTCGAGTTCGCCATGACCTGCGACGGCGCGATCTGGCTCCGACGCGCCACCTTCCCTGGGGTTCTGCCGAGCCCGACCTTCGGCTGCCCCGAGGGCTCGCCCTGACCCGTCAGTCGACCAGGGTCTGCCAGTAGCGCTCGGCCGAGCCGGACAGGCCGCCCTGCTGGGCGACGGCGCTGGCATATCGGCGGACGGCCGAGGCCATCGCCTTGGCGCCGCCGAACAGCCGATCGAGCTGGCTCTCGTACAGCGAGATGCCGCGGACCTTGCGCTCGAGCTGGTCGGCCACCTCGGCGTAGCGCGGCGCGAGGAGGACCTCGGGCGGCAGGCCATCGAGCGACCCGGCCGGCAGGTCGGCGGGACTCGTGAACGCCTTCCACCACGCGTACGGGAAGTCCTCGTAGAACACGATCCGGCCGGCCCAGTCCGGGCCCGGCATGACCCAGCGGCGACCCTCCTGGAGCAGCGCCAGGCCCGCGTTCCGGCAGAGCTGATGGTCGACGTGGTTGCCGACGCCGAGCGGGAAGTAGACCTCCTGCGGTTCGAGTCGCAGGATCTCGCGGCGCAGGATCTCGACCGGCGACGAGTCGTCGTCGCGCGGTGCGCCGAGCAGCTCGTCGTCGCCCTCGTAGCCACGGAAGACCGCGTCCGCGAGATCGAGGAACACGATCGAGGCCTCGGCGAAGTAGGCGTACCGCTCGTCCTCGACCCGGCGCTGCGCCATCGCCTCGCCGGCCGCGGCGGCCTCGACGATCGAGGACGTGTACGTCGGCCCCTGGGTCGGGATCGCGTCGATCAGGACCTGCCCGGCGAGAGGCTTGTTCCGGATGCTCGCCCGGCGGTACCACGAGGCGCGCTGCCAGAAGCGCTTGGCCGACGCGTCGGCATCCTGCTGAGTCGCCTCGAGGCGGTCGTCGGTGGCCGCCCACGCGGGAGCGGTCGCGCCCTCGCCGTTGCCGCCCTCGACCGGGTAGTCGGCCGCGATGTCGGCCCGGTTGAAGGCCTCGCTCGCCGGCCACAGGGTCTTCGAGCCGAAGCCGAGGGCCTCGCGCTGGTAGGGCGTGAGCGGATCGCCGGAGCCCGCCCCCGAGTAGACCGTCAGGATCGCGACGTTCTGGCCGAGCTCGCGGAGGCTCGCGATCAGGCCGCCGCAGCTCAGGGCGACGTCGTCGGGGTGGGGTGCGACGAAGACGTGGGTCATGTGGCCCCGAGGATACGGGATGCGGGGCCGCCGGCTGGGGCCCTGGCGGGTGTGTCCTATCGAGCCCAGCCACCCTCGCCGACGAGCGGCACGAAGACGACCGCGCCGGCCGACCACTCGCGCCACTCCGCGTCACCGCGGCGCTCGACGACCATGAGGTCCTGGACGTACCGGGGCCCGACCGGGATGACGAGGCGGGCGCCGACCGCGAGCTGCTCTCGAAGGGGTTCCGGGATCGCCGGCGCCGCCGCCGTCACGATGATCCCGTCCCACGGCGCGCCCGCCGCGTCGCCGGCACTGCCGTCGCCGAGGACCACCTCCACGCCATCGATGCCCTGCGAGGCGAGGTGCTCGCGGGCGCCCGCGGCGAGCTCCTCGAACCGCTCATACGTCCGGACCGACGCGCCGAGCCGTGCCAGCACGGCGGCCTGGTAGCCCGACCCCGTCCCGACCTCGAGGATGCGGTCTCCCGGCTCGACCTCGAGGAGCTCGGTCATGCGGGCTACGACGTACGGCTGGCTGATCGTCTGGCCGGACTCGATCGGCAGGGCCCGATCGTCGTACGCCACCGCATCCGGCGTACCCGGCACGAAGGCCTCACGCGGCAGGGCGGCCATGACCGCCAGGACGCGCTCGTCGCGGATCCCGCGACGCTGGAGCTGCTCGGCAACCATCGACGCCCGAGCGCGTTCGGCTCGTTCGCCCATCCGGCCGAGCATACCCTCGGCCGGGCTCGAATCCCGGGCCGCGGCGTCAGGGTCGCGGCTTAGGGGCGCAGCCCGCTGCCGGCGCTCGCCGCCGCGTCGGCGCTAAGGGGCTAGGGCGACGAGCTCCGTGACTAGGGCGACGAGCTGGGTGACTAGGGCGACGAGCTGGGGGCGGCCCCCGTTGACGATGGCCCGGTGGTGGGCGCGGCGCTCGACGATGGGCTCGATGCGGCGCTCGGCGACACCGCCGGCGAGGCGCTCGACGCCGGGCTCGCGGATACCGCCGGCGAGGTGCTCGGGCTCTCGGAGGCGCTCGGTCCCGGCGTCACGTTGATCGTCGGCCGGGGCGTCGGCTGCGTGATGAACGCGCCACCGTGCCCGAAGGCCAACGCATTGACGAGGATCGCCCCGAACACGATGAGCGTGGCGATGACGAACAGCTCCGAGACCCGATCACGGATCCGGAGCGACGGGTCGACGGCAACGCCGTGCGGCTTCGTGGCGCGCGTCGTCGCGGCGGCACCGCCTCGTCGCGGGCCACCCATGCCCACTGCCGCCGGCTCACGGCTGGGCCGGCGACCCGGAGGGGTTGGAGCGGCCTTCCGAGGCTCCTCCTCGAAGTCCTCGTCCTCGAGCTCCTCGTCGTCCAGCTCGTCGTCTTCGAAGGCCTGCGTGTCGTCGAGGTGCCTCGGGTCGTCGGTCATCGCGGCGCGGGCGTCTCCATGCCGGGGGTCCATGCGAAGACGGCCCCACGGGGCTGCGCGCCGTCGCGGACGGCAGTGTACGCGATCAGGCGTCCCGGACCGCCGGGACCAGCAGGCCCGCGAGACCTGCGACGATCGTGAGCAGGCCGAACGCGCCGATGACGACCGCCGCGCCGAAGGCCTCGCCGAGCACCCCGCCGATGCCCATCGCGAGGGTCATCGCGCCGAACACCAGCGCGAACCGGAGGCTCAGGACGCGGCCCATGAGCTCCATCGGGACGCGGCGCTGGAAGAGCGTCTGGCTCGGGATGACGAAGGCCAGGTTGCCGATCCCGGTCCCGAACGCCAGGCCGACCGCGGTGTACAGGTTGCCCGGCAGGGCCAGGGCTGCGACCGCGAGGCCGGTGACGACGTAGCCGAGGATGACGGCCCGGCCGAGGGCCAGGCGAGCGCCGATCAACCCGATGACGAAGCCCCCGACGAGGTTGCCCGCCCCGATCGCGCCCTCGATGAACGAGTACGCGGTCGAGCCGTCCCAGCCGAGGCGGGAGATCGACCGGTCGGCGTACACCGGCGCGAGGGCGAGGAAGATCCCGAGCATCAGCTGGCCGACGATCGCCTGGAGGGTGTTGGCGAGCAGCACGGCATCGCCGCGCAGGAACCGCCAGCCGGCCTGCAGCTCGGCGACGAAGCCCGCACCCGCACTCGCCGCGGCCTCGGCCACTTCGTGCGCCCGACGGGCGAGCGGCGCCACCGCGATCGAGGCCACGAGCAGCGCCGACGCGACGTACGTCACGGCGTCGACCCAGAACGCCAGCGGGAGCTGCGAGCCGAGCAGGGCCACGAACAGCCCGGCGAGGGCGAAGCCCCCGACGTCGGCGAACGTCTCGCTGATCCACAGCGCCGAGTTCGCCGCGACCAGGTCCTCCCCCGGCACCATCCGGGGCAGGATGGCCAGCTTCGCAGGACGGAAGAACAGCGAGATCGTCGTGACGAGGAAGACCAGCGGATAGACGAGCGCCAGGTTCGTCACGGCCGCGATCGGGATCAACAGCACGATCCCGGCCCGAAGAAGGTCGCTGACGATCATGACCTCGCGGTGGTCCCAGCGGTCGACGAGGGTCCCCGCGATCGGCCCGAAGAGCAGGTTGGGCAGCGTCGCGACGAGGAACACGACC
>DATEZX010000274.1:0-2143 GCA_035255225.1 Candidatus Limnocylindrales bacterium | reverse complement strand
ACGCCGTCTGAGCCGTGGGAAACGGGCGACCGGGCATCGGGCGGCCGGGCAACGGGCGACCGGGCATCGGCCTCTCGAATCTGCGACCGGGACCGGAGCCGCGGCCGCGGGATGGCGATCGTCGCGGGGCCGCCTCGGAGGAAGCCCCGGCGCGCCGGGGCTCCGGCCGACGCGGAGCGCGCCCGACTGGTTCGATCGCCTGAGCATGAAGCCGCCGCGCGGGCTCGAAGCCCGGGACGACCTGGCGCGGGATCGGCTTCCGGAGGAGCAACTCGATCGCCGCCAGGAGATCACCTTCCTCGGCGCTGACGAGCGACACGGCGTCGCCCTCGAGGCCGGCTCGCCCGGTCCGGCCGATCCGGTGGATGTAGTCCTCGGGGACGGTCGGGAGCTCGTAGTTCACGACGTGTGGGAGTTCGTCGATGTCGAGCCCGCGGGCCGCAACCTCCGTCGCGACGAGGACCTCGACTCGACCGTCCTTGAACTCGTCGAGGGCACGGATCCGCTGGCCCTGGCTCTTGTTGCCGTGGATCGCGGTGGCCTCGATGCCGTCGTCGTCGAGCTGCTCGGCGAGGCGGTTCGCCCCGTGCTTGGTCCGGGTGAAGACGAGCGCTCGCTCGATCCGGCCGCTTCGAACGAGCCAGCTCAGGAGCTCGCGTTTGCGGGCCCGGTCGACCGGGTACACGACCTGGCGGACGAGCTCGATCGGGGCGTTCCGGCGCGCGATCTGGATGTAGGCAGGATCGCGGAGGAACGTCGCCGCGAGCGAGGTGACGTCATCGGAGAAGGTCGCCGAGAACATGAGGCTCTGCCGCTGCGAGGGCAGCAGCGCCAGGATCCGGCGGATGTCGCGGATGAAGCCCATGTCGAGCATTCGGTCGGCCTCGTCGAGGACGAGGATCTCGACCCGGCGGAGGTCGATCTTGCCCTGGCCGGCGATGTCGAGCAGCCGGCCGGGCGTGGCGACGACGATCTCCGGGCCGCCCTGGATCGCCTTGATCTGGGCGTCGTACCCGACGCCGCCGTAGATCGTGGTGGCTCGGATCGGCTGCGTCTTGCCGTAGGTCTTGATGAACTCCTCGGCCTGCAGTGCGAGCTCGCGCGTCGGCGTGAGGATCAGGCACCGGATCGGCAGGCCCGTGGCGCCCTTCGGTCGGGGCCCGATGGGATGTCGAGCAGGCGGCCGCGAGGTGTTGAGGAGCTGCAGGATGGGCAGGACGAACGCCGCCGTCTTGCCGGTTCCCGTCTGGGCGCCGGCGAGGACGTCCCGTCGATCGAGGACGGCAGGGATCGCCTCGGCCTGGACGGGCGTCGGTTCGGTATAGCCCTCGGCCGCGACGGCACGAAGGAGCTCGGGCCTCAACCCGAGGCTGTCGAATGAGATCAAGTGGCGCTCCTGAACGACGGCCCGCCCGCTGCGACCTGCAGCAGGGACCGGTCAGGGCGTGACGAAGGTGGTCGAAATGAGGGTGGTCGAGTTGACCGATGGCGCTGACCGGAGCGCCGAACCGCATCTAGTGAACTCACGGTAGCAGGTTTCGACGCACCCGGCGCCGATTCCCCGACGCGCGATCGCTTGGCCCCTCGCCCCTACCTCGGACTGGCGAGCAGCTCCGGGAAGTACGGCGTCTCCAGGATGTTCATGAACCTGCCCTTGAGGTCGAGCTGGGCCATCTCGACGAAGGATGTCGTGCTGCCCGGGTTGTTTCGTTCCTGCCATGTGCCCGACCAGACCAGGACGTTGGCGAAGCGGGTTACGTCGCTCGTGCGAGCGTGGACGTGCTGGTCGACGGTTCTCGCGTGCTCGACGATGTACCAGAGCTGATCCGCGTCGGGGGTGGTGGCGCCGGCGAGGCTGTAGAACTGGATATTTGGACTGACCATCGCGTCGAACTGCTCGCGGGTTCCGGTGTCCATCACCGTGATCCACCGATCCATCAATGCGTTGTCCGCCGCCAGCTGCGCGGTTGAAGCGGCCGCCGCCGAACCGCTGTCCGTGGCCGGGCGCGGTGCTACGGCAAACCCCAGGACCAGCCCGGCAACAAGGCCGACGAGGCCGAAGACCGCTGCGATTGGGATGAGCGCGGATGTCGGTGTGTGTATGGCCGGACGCGCTGTAATGGTTGACATCGCACAAGCCTCC
>DATEZX010000273.1:0-2267 GCA_035255225.1 Candidatus Limnocylindrales bacterium | reverse complement strand
GAGAAGCTCCACGCCCAGAGCCGGACAGAGCTGGCGTCGCGGGCGCTGCGCGAGGGCCTGCTGCCACCCGAGGGCACGCCCGGCCAGTAGCGACCGGGCCGATCGGCCCCCACGGCCCTGTCCCATCGGATGGGTACCTGGCTATCCCGATGCGTATGGCGGCGAACCGCGGCCTGCGCGACGCTCCTCCCGAAACCCCAGGAGGATCGCGCCATGGGCTACCGGATCGAGATCGACGCCGGGAACTGCATCAACTGTGGCGTGTGCATGGACCTGTGTCCGGTCCAGGCCATCGACATGAGCCGGCCGAAGGTGCCCGGCATCGAGTCCGATGGGTCGGCGGTGCCCCTGCAATGGATGATGGAGCATCCCGTCCAGGTCCGCGAATGCGTCGGCTGCAGCATCTGCATCCGCGAGTGCCCGGTCGACGTGATGACCCTCTTCGCCGAGGCGACGCCCGTCGTGCTCGCGCCCAGGCAGGGGCCCATCACACGGCCGGTCGCCGCCGACGAGTCCCGCTGGATCCCGCTCTCGGAGGCGACGCGCGAGGCGCTCAAGCCGCGGAAGGTGTCGCCCTTCGATGCGGTCGAGCTGTGGACGACCCGTGAGCGGCCGGAGCCGTGGCAGGTCTGGCGCTCGATGCGGCCCGCCGACACGGCGGAGCCCATCGCTCCGTGCCAGGCCGCCTGCCCGGCGGGCACCGACGCCGGGCGGTACGTCGGACTGCTGGCCGAGGGTCGCTACGACGACGCGTACGCCGTCGCGGCCGAGGTGAACCCGTTCGCTTCCGTCTGTGGCTTCATCTGCACCGCACCGTGCGAGGCCGCCTGCCGTCGGGGCGTGCTGGACGAGCCGATCGCCATCCGCTCGCTGAAGCGCTTCGCCGCCGAGCAGGGACATCTCCCGCCAATCGACCCGCCGCGCCGCAGGCGGCCCGAGCGCGTCGCCATCGTTGGCGGCGGTCCGGCGGGCATGTCGGCCGCGTACTACCTGGCTCGCCTCGGCTACGGCGTGACCGTGTTCGAGGCGATGCCCGTTCCGGGCGGAATGATGGCCATCGGGATCCCCGACTATCGCCTCCCGCGTGAGGCACTGCGGGCAGAGATCGACCGAATCCTCGGCCTGGGCGTCGAGCTCCAGCTGGACTCGGCGATGGGTCGCGACTTCCAGCTCTCTGACCTGGAGCACCAGGGGTTCAAGGCGGTCTTCCTGTCGACCGGCGCCCCACGCAGCCGGCGCCTCGGCGTCCCGGGCGACGAGCTCGCGGGCGTGGTTCCGGCAACGCTGTTCCTGAAGCGGGTGAACCTCGGCGAGCCGAGCGCGCTCAGCGGGCCCGTGCTCGTCGTCGGCGGTGGCAGCACCGCCATGGACGCCGCGCGCTCCGCCGTCCGCCGGGGCGCCTCGAGCGTGACGATCCTGTACCGGCGCGGCCGCGCCGAGATGCCGGCCCAGCCGGAGGAGGTGGCGGCCGCCGAGCACGAGGGCATCCGAGTCGAGACCGCGACGATCGTCACGGAGGTCGTCGGCGAGGACGGGCGCGTCACCGGCGTCCGAACGGCGCGCCAGGCGCCGCCGGTGGCGTCGGACGGGTCTGTCGGCGTACCGGCCCGCGCCTGGGTCACGATCCCGGGCAGTGACGCGGTGATGGCAGCGACGGCCGTCCTGGTCGCGATCGGCGAGGAACCGGACCCGTCCATCCTGCCGCCCGGCGCGGGCATCGAGATCAGCGCCTGGGCCGGCATCGTGGCCGACCCGCGCACCTCGGCCACCGGCCGGGCCGGCGTGTTCGCCGGCGGCGATGTGGTGTCCGGGCCGAAGACGATCATCGACGCGGTCGCATCGGGGCGCCGCGCAGCGTCGGCCATCCACGAGTTCCTGTCCGGGTCCACGGACGGCAACGCCGAGATCCTGCAGACCGTCCGCTACCGGACGCCCCCGGAGCCGCGCCTCACGCTCGACCTGGCCGAGCGGCCCCGGAGCCACGCTCCGCTGCCGATCCTCGACCCGGCGACGCTTCGGACGAGCGCTCCTGGACTCGCCGAGGCGGACGCCCGGGCGGAGGCGGCCCGGTGCTTCCGGTGCGACGCGATCTACGCCTGCCCGACCGTCGAGGTCATCGCCGGCCGCGGGCCGGCAGATGGCCCCGGACGGCTCACCAACATCACCCAGGCACCAGCCGCGACGGCCAGCGCAGGAGGAGCGTCATGACTCCAGAACAGGTCTCCGGGTTCTTCGACGCGGGTGAGAGCTTCGTCGAGGGCACGATC
>DATEZX010000272.1:0-8390 GCA_035255225.1 Candidatus Limnocylindrales bacterium | reverse complement strand
GCCCGGTCAGGCGCAGGAACACGTCCTCGAGGCTGCTCCTGCGCACGAGGGTGGTCTCCGGCTGGAGACCGCGCTGGTGTGCCTGCTCGGCCACCGCCTCGCCGTCGGCGGCGTAGATGAGCACGCGATCGGGCAGGTGCTCG
The DNA here is from genome assembly GCA_035255225.1 of Candidatus Limnocylindrales bacterium. Taxonomy (GTDB): domain Bacteria; phylum Chloroflexota; class Limnocylindria; order Limnocylindrales; family CSP1-4; genus UBA5189. The sequence continues at coordinate 8,247 of DATEZX010000272.1, read as the reverse complement.
ACTCGTTCGCCCAGCCCGTCGAGCTTGCCGTCGAGCGTCTCCTGGACGCCGGGCAGGAAGCGCAGCTCGGTGACCTCTCGCGTCGAGTAGCGCTCGATGAGCTGGCGGGGCGAGCCCTCGGCCACGATCCTCGCCTTGTCCATGACGACGAGGCGATCGCACAGCTGCTCGGCCTCGTCCATGTAGTGGGTCGTCAGGACGAGCGTGACGCCACGTTGCTTCAGGCGGTACAGCCGGTCCCACAGCAGGTGGCGGGCCTGTGGGTCGAGGCCGGTCGTCGGCTCGTCGAGGAGCATCAGCGCCGGCTGGTTGATGAGCGAGCGGGCGATCGAGAGGCGGCGCTTCATGCCACCCGACAGGGGCTCGACCTGGTCGCCGGCCCGGTCGGTCAGCTGGACGAACTCGAGCAGCTCGCCGGCCCGCCGCCGCGCCTCCGTCCGTGACAGCCCGAAGTAGCGACCGTAGATGACCAGGTTGTCCTCGACCGTCAGCTCGTTGTCGAGGGTGTCGAGCTGGGGCACGACCCCGATCCGCGCCCGGATCCGCGGACCGTCCCGGGCGGGGTCCATCCCCAGGACCTGGAGCTGGCCGTCGGTGACCGGTGAGACGCAGCCGATCATCCGCATCGTCGAGGTCTTGCCGGCGCCGTTCGGCCCGAGAAAGCCGAAGGCCTCGCCCGGCGCGACGTCGAAGTCGATCGCGTCGACGGCCGTGAACGCCCCGAATCGCTTCGTGAGCCGGCGGGCGCGAATGAGCGGCTCGGCGCCCGGCGAGAGGGTCGATCCGTCAGCGCCGACGGGGGACGCGGCGACGATGGCCATGGGCCCGGAATCCTAGCCGACCGGGCGCGACAGGTCGCCTGACACCCGGACGTTCGGGGGGCGCACGATCGGTGACGCCGTGGCGCGGCCGTGACGGGACGCGCCCGGCGGCCGAGGTGCGCTAGACCTCCTTGTACTCGCCCTCGACGGTCTCGTCGCCAGCGCCGCCGGAACGGCTGCCCGCCCCGGTGGGCTCGCCGGAGCCCGGCGCTCCGCCCTCGCCGCCGCCGGAGCCCTCGTCGCCGGTCCCGCCGGAGCCGTCACCCGAGGCCGAGCCGGCCGCCGCGGCCTGGTAGGCCGCCGTCGCGACGCGCTGGAGCGTCGAGCCGAGGGTCTGCATCCCGGACCTGACCGCGTCGACGTCCGAGCCCTTGAGCGCCTCGCGCAGCGTCGCGACCTGCGTCTCGACCGCGGAGCGGTCTTCGGCGGACACCTTGTCGCCGAGGTCCGACAGCGTCCGCTCGGCCTGATAGGTGAGCTGCTCCGCCTGGTTGCGGGTCTCGACCTCCTCGCGCCGCTTTCGGTCCTCGTCGGCGTGGGACTGGGCGTCCTTGACCATCTTGTCGACGTCGTCCTTCGACAGCATCGACGAGGCGGTGATCCGGACCTGCTGCTCCTTGCTCGTGGCGCGGTCCTTGGCCTTGACGTCGAGGATGCCGTTGGCGTCGATGTCGAAGGTCACCTCGATCTGGGGGATGCCCCGCGGGGCCGGCGGGATGCCGTCGAGGATGAACCGCCCGAGGGTCTTGTTGTCCTGGGCGAAATCGCGCTCGCCCTGGAGGACATGGATCTCGACCTGGGACTGGCTGTCCGAGGCGGTCGAGAAGACCTGCGACTTCGAGGTCGGGATCGTCGTGTTGCGGTCGATGAGCCGGGTCATGACGCCGCCGAGGGTCTTGATGCCGAGCGACAGCGGCGTGACGTCGAGGAGCAGGACGTCCTTGACCTCGCCGCCCAGGACGCCGGCCTGGATCGCGGCTCCGACGGCCACGACCTCATCCGGGTTGACGCCCTTGTGGGGCTCCTTGCCGAAGACGCCCTTGACCAGCTCCTGGACGGCCGGCATCCGCGTCTGCCCGCCGACGAGGATGACCTCGTCGATCTCGGCCGGCTTGAGTCCCGCGTCCTTGAGGGCCGCGTTGACCGGGCCCTTCGTCTGCTCGACGAGGTCCTTGACGAGGTCCTCGAGCTTGGCCCGCGAGAGGCTCGTGACGAGGTGCTTGGGCCCCGACGCGTCGGCCGTGACGTACGGCAGGTTGATCTCGGTCGACATCGTCGACGACAGCTCGATCTTGGCCTTCTCGGCCGCCTCCTTGAGGCGCTGCAGGGCCTGGGGATCCTTCGACAGGTCGATGCCCTGGTCCTTCTTGAACTCGGCCAGCAGCCAGTCGATGACCCGCTGGTCGAAGTCGTCGCCGCCGAGGTGGGTGTCGCCGTTGGTGGCCTTCACCTCGAACACGCCGTCGCCGAGCTCGAGGATCGAGATGTCGAACGTCCCGCCGCCGAGGTCGTAGACGGCGATCTTCTCGTCGTGCTTCTTGTCGAGGCCGTAGGCCAGGGCCGACGCGGTGGGCTCGTTGATGATCCGCTTGACGTCGAGGCCGGCGATCCGGCCGGCGTCCTTCGTCGCCTGGCGCTGGGTGTCGTCGAAGTAGGCCGGAACGGTGATGACCGCCTCGGTGACCTTCTCGCCCAGGTACGCCTCGGCATCGCTCTTGAGCTTCTGGAGGATCATCGCGCTGATCTCGGGCGGCGAGTACGTCTTGCCGTCCGCGAGCCTCACGAGGATGCCGTCGCTCTTGGGGTCCTTCACGACCTCGTAGGGCACGAGCCCCTTGGAGCGCTTGACCTCCGGGTCGTCCCAGCGGCGGCCCATGAAGCGCTTGATCGAGTAGACCGTGTTGGCCGGGTTGGTGACCGCCTGGCGCTTGGCCAGCTGGCCGACCAGGCGCTCGCCGGTCTTCGTGAAGGCCACGACCGACGGCACCGTGCGGCCACCCTCGGCCGAGGCGATGACGGTCGGCTCGCCGCCCTCCATGACGGCCACGACCGAGTTCGTCGTGCCGAGGTCGATGCCGATGATCTTGCCCATGGGTTCGTGACTCCTAGTTGACGCGGGGTTCGGTGGGCCTGGTGGTGTCGTGGTCGGACGCTCCCTCCGAGACGGCCACGAGGGCCGGCCGGATGACGCGGTCCCGGAGGCGGTAGCCGCGGCGGAGCTCCTCGACGACCTGGCCTTCAGGCAGGCCGGTGCCCGGGAGGGTGGCCACCGCCTCGTGGTCCCGGGGATCGAAGGTCATGCCGCGGGTCGCGTCGATCGGCGTCACGCCCTCGCTCTCGAGGAGCTGGCGGAGCTTGCGGTCGATGGCGGCGATGCCCTCGACCCACGGGTCGTCGGCATGGCTCTCCGGCCGGCTGTCGATGGCCAGGTCGAAGTCGTCGGCGAGGGCGAGGACCTTGCGGATGAGGCCCTCCGCCGCGAGCCCGAGGCTGGCCTCCCGCTCCTCGGCGGTGCGGCGCTTGAAGTTGAGGAACTCGGCTCGTTCGCGCTGGAGCGCGGCGAGGTACTCGTCGCGGGCCTTCATCGCGGCCTCGAGCTCGGCGCGGTCGGCGCCCTTCGCCGCTTCCGCGGAGGCGGCCTCGGCGCCGCGGGCCTTGCGGAGCGCCGCATCACGCTCCCGCGTCAGGCGCTCGACCTCGGCGGCGAGCTTCGCGGGCGAGATGTCCAGCGCGTCGGCGCGCTCGTCGGCGCGGGTCCGGTGCGGCGTCGCGTGGATGTGGGGACGGGGCGGGCGGCGTCGAAAGGGATCGATCGGGTCCATGACTACCTGCGCTCGGATGGGCTCGTGGGTCGGGTCAGTCGTAGAGGTGGTCGACGAGCTCGTTCATGAGCCCGGACACGAATCGGACGGTGCCGATGGCCTCGGGATACGCCAGCCGGGTCGGGCCGAGGACCCCGACGACCCCGACGGCTCGACCCGGGCGACCGTACGGCGCCAGCACCAGGGCGACCTCGCGCATGTCGGGCGCGACGTTCTCGTGGCCGATGAAGACGTTCACGGCCCCGGAGGCCGCGACACGCCCGACGAGCTCGCCCAGGTAGGCGCGGTTCTCGAGGGCCGAGAGGACCCGCCGCAGCTTCTCGCTCTGGGCGAACTCCGGGGCGCCCATGACGTTGAGGAGGCCGTCGCTGTAGACCTCCTCGACGGCGTCCGTGTCGTACTCGCGCAGCGTCCGCACGATCCGGTCGCCCACCCGGGTGATGAGATCGGCGTGCGGCAGTGTCGGGTCGAGCCGGCGCAGCTGGCCCTCTGCCTGGCTCGCCGTCCGCCCGGCGACGAGCTCGTTGAGGACCCCGGCGACGACCATCAGGGCGGTCTGGTCCTCGGCGGTCTCGAGGGTCACGAGGGACTGCTTGATCGAGCCCTCGCGGAGGATGATGACGAGGCTCGCCAGCCGGTCGCTGATCGACACGAGATCGAGGCGCCGGACCCGTGCCGCCGGGGGCTTGGCCGGGGTCGCGAGGCCGGCTGCCCGCGTCAGCCCGGCGATCGTCGAGGCCGCCAGGCGGAACCACTGCTCGCTCGCGAACTCCACCTGGCCGAACTGGTGGCGGATCATCAGCTGGTTGACGTCGGGCATGAGGGCCGAGTCGATGATCGACTCGACGTACCAGCGGTAGCCCTCGTCGGTCGGGATCCGGCCGGCGCTCACATGGGGATGGGTCAGGTAGCCGTTCGACTCCAGCTCGGCAAGGACGTTCCGGACGGTCGCGCTGGACACGCCGAGGCGGTAGCGCTCGACGAGCGCCGCGCTGCCCACCGGCACCGCGGTGGCGACGTAGTCCTCGATGACCGCCCGAAGGATCGCCTGGGAGCGAAGGTCCAGCGGGCCGATGGAGCGACGGATTCGACGCACCAAGCCCAGAACTCCTGATTCATGCCAACGGCGGCGTCGCCCTCGCGCACGCTCGGCCACACCGCCGCTTCGTGGGCGTTAGCACTCTCCATGCCAGAGTGCTAACGATCGTCCCGGCATCGTACCCAGCCGCCGGGCGAGTGTCAACGGACTCGGTCGTCGGTCGACGCGGGCAGGAGATGGCGGAAGACCTCATTCGAGAGCAGCCGTCCGCGCGTCGTCAGCACGAGCCGCCCGTCGCCGTCCTCGGCCACGAGACCCGCGGCGATGGGCATGGCCAGGCGATCTCTCAGCCAGTCGAGTTGCCCGGGGTCCATCGCAGCGCTCCCGTCCGCCGTCCGGAGGGCGAGGATCGCCGCCTCCGCGGCGGCGAGCTCACCGTCGATGGCCTCATCCCCGCCGGGCGGGAGGTGCGGGGCCGATCGGTCGCCTGGGCCGGATCCGACGCCCGGTGCGACTGCGTCGGGCGGCGCGAACGCGTCCAGGTAGGGTCCGAGACGCGCCGCGTTCCAACGGCGGCTCCGACCGTCGAAGGCATGGGCACCCGGGCCGACGGCCTCGACCGGCCGGCGCCGCCAGTACGCGAGGTTGTGGCGGCTCCGGTGGCCCGGCCGCGCCCAATTGCTGATCTCGTACCACGCGTAGCCGGCCGCGGCCAGGCGCCGGTCGGCAAGCTCGTACATCTCGGCTGCGCGGTCGTCGTCCTGGGCCCCCCGCGCGGCAAGGCGCCAGCGCCGCGCGCCCGCGGAGGTCGGCAGATGGTCGCCGGCCGGGCCGGTGAGGCCCTCCGCGACCGGGTCGTCGAGGGTCAGCGCGTAGAGGGAGAGATGATCCGGCTCGAGGGCCACGGCCGCGTCGAGGGTGGCGCGCCAGGTCGGGAGCGTCTGCCCGGGGATGTCGTACAGGAGATCGAGGCTCACGCTCCGGATCCCGGCCGCTCGCGCCTCACTCACTGTCGCCGCGACGTCTTCGGCGCGGTGGCGGCGGCCGAGCCTCCGCAGCTCCCCGTCGTCGAGCGATTGCGCACCGATCGATAGCCGGGTCACGCCGGCCGCGCGCAAGGCTCGCGGGTCGCCACGCTCGTCAGGGCCGGGGTTGGCCTCGATCGTCACCTCAGGCTCGTCGGCGAGCCCGTAGCGACCACGCACGACGTCCGCCAGCCGGGCGATCGCGTCCACCGGCAGGAGGCTCGGGGTCCCGCCGCCGAGGTACAGCGTCTCGAGGACCGGCCGGACCCGCGGTGGCCCCCACGCCGCGTCGAGGGCGTCGGCCCGAAGGCCGAGCTCGGCTTCAAGCGCCGCAAGGAAGCGCCCCACTGAGCTGCGCGGTCCGCGGACGGCCGCCCCGGCGACCACGACGAAGTCGCAGTACGGACAGATCGAGACGCAGAACGGGACGTGGACGTACAGGCCAACGGGCGGTGCGGTGGCCTGAACCGAGACGGTCGGTGCCGAGGGCGGCGCGGAAGTGCGGTCCGAGACCGTCGGCGCCGAGGGCGGTGCGGTGGCCTGAACCGAGACGGTCGGCGCCGGCGAGTGCGCCGGCGAGATCGCGATCGACGGCCCTATCGCGGTCGCTCCACGGGTCGCCAGCCCTCGGGTGCGCGGCGTCGCTTCTCGACGTCCTCGATCTCGCGGCCGCGCGGCGCCGGCTGGCCGGCATGGCCGGTCGTCAGGAACACGGCCACCCGCGTGATCGCGTGACCGAGGAAGGCGGCGGCGATGCCGCCGGTGGCGACCGACGCCCAGCCGGCCACGAGGCCGATCACCAGCGACAGACCGAACATGTAGCGGTCGCGCCCCGGGGCCCCCAGCCGGGTGGCGAGGGTGTAGGCGATCGCCTGCAGCGGGATCGCCGCCAGCGGATCGACGCCCCACAGGAGCAGGAAGCCGAGCAGCGCGCCTCGGAACGTGGCCTCGTCGATGAACGCGGTCAGGATCTCGTTCGTGAGCGCGCCCGGGTACGACGCCGGATCGGGCAGCCGAACTCGGCGGTAGTGGTACCAGGCGAGGGCCACGGCCTGAGTCGCCCCGGCGAGTCCGAAGAAGACTCCCAGGACGACCCCGCCCGCACGATCGCCGACCGCGAGCAGGAGATCGCGCGTCGCGGTCGGGTGGATGACCACGATCGCCGCGACGAGGGCGAGCCCGAGGACGTACCACGCGATCCGGCGGCTCCAGGCCCGGATTCGGCCCTCGCCGGCCACCGGCTCGTCGTACTCGGCGGCCCCGAACCGCGCGGCGTCGAGCCGCAGCATGATCAGCAGGCCGGTCAGGGCGAGCGCGACGAGGACGCGGATCGTGGTCTCCACCCTCTCCCTCCGATCGAGCGGCGTCTCGTGGGCTTCGGGCTATGTCTCGTCGGTGCGGAGCATCGCCAGGAAGGCCTCCTGCGGGATCTCCACCGACCCGACCCGCTTCATCCGGCGCTTCCCCTCCTTCTGCTTCTCGAGGAGCTTCCGCTTCCGGGTGATGTCGCCACCGTAGCACTTGGCCAGGACGTTCTTGCGCAGCGCTCGGACGGTTTCGCGGCTGATGACGTGACTGCCGATCGTGGCCTGGATCGGGATCTCGAACAGCTGGCGCGGGATGAGCTCCTTGAGTCGGGCCGTCAGGGTCCGGCCGATGCTCGCCGCGTGGTCGCGATGGACGATCGTCGAGAGCGCGTCGACGGGCTCGCCGTTGACCAGGATGTCGAGCTTGACGAGGTCGCCCACCCGGTAGCCGATCTCCTCGTAATCGAGCGAGGCGTAGCCCGCCGTGCGGGTCTTCAGCTGGTCGTAGAAGTCGACGATCAGCTCGGCCAGCGGCAGGTCGAACCGCATGAGGACCCGCGTCGGGTCGATGTACTCGAGGCCCACGAACGACCCTCGCCGGTTCGTCGACAGCTCCATGAGCGGGCCGATGTAGCTCGACGGCGTGACGATCGAGCAGCGGACCCACGGCTCGGCGATCGCCTCCACGTCGTTCGGCGGCGGCAGCGTCGCCGGGTTGTCGACCCGGATGGTCCCGCGGCCGTTCGTCAGGCTGACCTCGTACTCGACCGACGGCGCCGAGGCAATGAGGTCGAGGTCGAACTCGCGCTCGAGGCGCTCCTGGACGATCTCCATGTGGAGCAGGCCGAGGAATCCGCACCGAAACCCGAAGCCGAGGGCGACCGAGCTCTCCGGCTCGAAGGTGAACGAGGCGTCGTTGAGGTGGAGCTTCTCGATCGCGTCCCGAAGCTCCGGGTAGTCCTCGCCGGCGACGGGATAGATGCCCGCGAACACGAGGCTCTTGGCGGCCTGGTAGCCGGGCAGCGGCCCCGCCGCCGGGCGCGCCACCGTCGTGACGGTGTCGCCGACCTGGGCCTCCCGGACGGTCTTCAGCCCAGTCGCGACGTAGCCGACCTCACCGGCCGACAACGACGCCACCGGCACGAGCTGCGGCCGGAAGACCCCGAGCTCGAGGAGCTCCGCCTCCGCGCCCGAGGCCATCAGGCGGATGCGATCGTGGGCATGCAGCGTGCC
>DATEZX010000271.1:0-21343 GCA_035255225.1 Candidatus Limnocylindrales bacterium | reverse complement strand
CGTCGGCCCACGACGCCCTGGCCGGGTACGTGCCCGCGGAGATCTCGCTGCCCGACGCGATCGCCCTCCGGGCCGCCCAGCCGGACGAGTACGTCAAGCGCTCGATGCGCTCGATGGCCGACCACGTCCGGGCGATGCTGGACTTCCAGGCCGGTGGGGCGGTCGTCTTCGACTACGGCAACAACCTGCGGGCCCAGGCGAAGGAGGCCGGCGTGGCCAACGCCTTCGACTACCCGGGCTTCGTGCCGGCCTTCATCCGGCCCCAGTTCGAGGAGGGTCGCGGGCCGTTCCGGTGGGCCGCGCTGTCGGGGGACCCGAACGACATCCTGCGGACCGACCGGGCGATCCTCGAGCTGTTCCCGAACGACCCGGGCCTCCGGCGGTGGATCGAGATGGCCGAGGCGAGGGTCCCGTTCCAGGGCCTGCCGGCCCGGATCTGCTGGCTCGGCTACGGCGAGCGCTCGCGGGCCGGCGTGGCGTTCAACGAGCTCGTCCGAACGGGTGAGGTCTCCGCCCCGATCGTCATCGGCCGCGACCACCTCGACAGCGGCTCGGTCGCGTCACCCAACCGCGAGACCGAGGCGATGCGCGACGGCACCGACGCGGTCGCCGACTGGCCGCTCCTCAACGCCCTCGTCAACACCGCGGCGGGCGCCACGTGGGTGAGCATCCACCACGGCGGCGGCGTCGGGATCGGCTACAGCCAGCACGCCGGCATGGTCGTCGTGGCCGACGGCACGGACCTGGCGTCGCGGAAGCTCGAGCGGGTCCTGACGACGGACCCGGCGATGGGCGTCCTGCGCCACGCCGACGCGGGCTATCCCCACGCGATCGACGTGGCGCGGGAGCGCGGGGTCCGGATCCCGATGCTCGAGGATCAGGCCGAGGGCTGAGTCGCGCCGCCGGGGACGGCACGCTGTCCGGGGGCCCCGCCAGCGCTCGCAGCCGCGGCCGCCTCGTCGGCAGGAGCCTCGTACGGCGGCTGGAAGCCGAGGTTCCTGACCGTCGGCCAGAGCAGCGACCCGAGGGCGAAGATCGCCATCCCGACGCCGGCCACCAGGAGCATCGCCTCGAGGCTGACCTGGACCGCCGCGCCGGCGAGCAGCTCGGAGACCGGCACCAGGCCGACCGAGCCGAGGAGCAGCAGGCTCATGACCCGGCCCATGAGGTGCGGCGGGATCCGAGCCTGGGCCCACGTCAGGCCGAGCAGGTTGCCGTAGCCGAGGGCCATGCCGCTCACGGCGATGATCGCGACGGCGAGGATCGTCGAGTGCACCGGCGCCAGGGCCGCGACGCCCAGGCCGGCGATCGACAGCGTGCCCATGACGGCCGCCGCGAACCAGCTCGGACGGGGAGCGGGCAGCATCGCCCCCGCGGCCAGCCCGATGAGCGACCCGCCGCCGAAGGCCGACATGATCAGCCCGAACGCGGCCGCGCCCTCCGGCAGCCGGGCGTAGGCGATGACCGGCATCCCGACCTCGAACGGCCCGACGATCAGGAGGTTCCCGGTCAGGCTGATGAGGACGACCGCCCGAAGGCCCGGCGAGCCCCACAGGAACCGGATCCCCTCGCGGATCGCCTCGACCATCGAGCTGCCCTGGGCGTGGTCGTGGGCCCGGGCGTGGATGAGCCACAGCGTGGCCAGCGAGACGAGGAAGCTCGCGCCGTCGAGCAGCAGGGCCACGGCCACGCCGGCCGGGCTGGCCTGGGCACCGGCCGACCCGAGCGCCGCGATGACGACGCCGGCGATGGCGGGCCCGAGCAGGACCGACGCCTGGGTCGTGCCCTGGGTGATGCCGTTCGCGCCCTGGAGCTGGTCGGGCTCGACGAGCTCGGGGACGATCGAGGTCTGGGCCGGGTAGAAGAACGCATCCGCAACGCCGAACACCAGGGCGAAGAGGTAGAGCATCCACAGCTGCTCCACGTCCGCGAGGACGGCGAGGCCGAGCAGGCTGACGGCGACGAGCCGGACGGCGTTCGAGCCGAGCATCACCCGCCGCGGCGACAGCCGGTCGACCCAGACCCCGCCGATCAGCATGAGCAGGGCTCGCGGCACCGCCATGAGGGCCAGCACGCTGCCCAGGGCCAGGGCGCTGCCGGTCAGGACGAGCGCCAGCCACGGCAGGGCGATCAGGGCGAACTGGTCGCCGAGGGCCGAGACGGCCTCGCCCAGCCAGAGGAGTCGGAAGTCGCGAACCCCGAAGGGCGAGCGGGCGGCGGTGGCGGTCATCGGAAGGCTCCTTCGGCGGCGGCGCCGCGCAGGTCGGCCGAGCGCTCGGGATCGCGAACGCCCGGCAGGAAGAACAAGGCCGTCATCAGGCAGGCAGCGAGCAGCGAGGCGCCGACCATCGTCGTCTCCGGCCCGAGGGCGCTCGACACGGGACCGGTCAACGCGAACGACACCGGCACGAGGCCGCCGGAGATCAGCCAGTCGAGGCTGGAGACGCGGCCCAGGAGCTCTCGCGGGACGAGCTGCTGGAGCATCGTCGTCCAGATGACCTGGCCGAGCATGAACAGCGCCTGGAACGTGAAGCTCACGACGAGCGCCTGCCACGCCGCCGTCATGAGCCCATAGACCGCGCACAAGGCGACACCGCCCGTGAAGGCGCCGTACATCGCCGTCACCCGCCGTCGCGGCAGCCCGACCGCCCCGACCAGCAGGGACATCGCGATCGCGCCGACCCCGCCGACCGCGAGGATGGCCCCGAACGTCTCGGGTCCCGCGCCCAGGCGGTTCTTGACCAGGAACGGGATCAGGACCTCACCCGGACCCATGAACACGAGCAGGGCGAGCATCGCCGCGACGAGCGTCGCCCAGATCCATGGAGTCGAGCGGGCGTAGCGAATCCCCTCGGCGACCTGCTCGAGTGTCCCCCGCAAACCGACCCCCCCGGCTTCGCGGACCGGCGGGCGCGCCCGGATCACGGTGACGGCCAGCGCCGAGACAAGGAAGCTCGCCGCGTCGATCGCGAAGGCAGGCGCGGGTCCAAGCGCCGCGACGGTGAGGCCGGCCAGCGCGGGCCCGAGGAGCCGGACCATGAGCGGGCGGTAGATCCCCTGCAGGGCGTTGGCAGCGGGCAGCTCCTCGGTCGGCACGAGGTCTGGCACGATCGCGGTCGAGGAGGGGTTGAAGAACGCGTCGCCCGCCCCAACGAAGGCGATGAGCCCGGCGACATGCCACAGCTCGAGTCGCCCGCTCGCGGACAGGATCGCGAGGCTACCGATAGCGGCAGCGCGCACCAGGTCGGCGGCGATCATGAGCCGCCTCCGGTCGTGGCGATCGGAGAAGGCACCTGCGAAGAGGAGCAGCACGACCGAGGGCAGGGTCCAGGCGACGCCGACGAGGGACAGGGCCGTCGGGACGTTGCTGATCGTGTAGACCTGCCATGTCAGGGCGACGAAGAAGAAGCCGTCGCCCAGGAGCGATACGACGCTCCCACCGGCAAGCAGCGCGAAGTCGCGGTGACGGAGCGGCTGGAGGAGGCGGGCTCCGGTCAACCGCTCGACGAGGGACATGCGCTCGGTCCTCAACTGGCGACAGCGTGGCTGGCGACGATCAGTTCGCCGCCAGCCGTGAGGAGCGGCCAGAAGGCTGGCCGGCGCCGAGCCAGCCGCGGACAGTCTCGCCGATGGAGCGAGCGGGGCGGGAGGGCGAGCCTGCGGCCTCGCGGAGCTGCCGGGCGACGCGCAGCTCGGCTTCGCTGGGGCGGATCTCCGAAAGCCGGTGGTCGAGGCTGAACATCGATGCGATCATGGTGATCTCCTTCTCTGGTTTAGGTGCGGCTGGCGCGCACTATCGCATGGAGACTTTCGAAATGTCAATACTGACTTTCGAAAACGAGCAATGCCATGCCACCGACGCGTCGCTGCGGGCGGTGTGTCACGATCTCCCCGATGCTCGTCGAGTCGGTCCCCAACTACTCCGAAGGGCGGCGGATCGAGGTCGTCGATCGGCTGGCCGCCGCGGTTCGGGCGACCCCCGGCGCCTTCCTGCTCGATCGGACGAGCGACGCCTCCCACAACCGCTCGGTCCTGACCCTGGCCGGCGACTCGGAGGCGGTCGTTGACGCCCTCGAGGCCACGGCCGAGACGGCGATCGAGACGATCGACATGGAGGTCCACACCGGCGAGCACCCGCGGATCGGCGCGGTGGACGTCGTGCCCTTCGTGCCGCTCGGCTCGACGTCGATGGACGACTGCGTGGCGCTCGCCCGGTCATTCGGCCGGCGGGTGGCCGAGCGGTTCGAGATCCCGGTGTACCTGTATGCCCGCGCCGCGACGCGACCCGATCGCGTCCGCCTGGCCGACGTCCGGCGGGGCGGCTACGAGGGTCTCCGGGACGAGATCGCCGACGACGACGACCGGCGACCCGACTTCGGGCCTCGCCGGACCCATCCCCGAGCGGGCGCCATGGCCGTCGGGGCGCGACCGTTCCTGATCGCCTGGAACATCAACCTCGAGTCGACCGACCTCGAGCTCGCCAAGCGGATCGCGCGGACGGTTCGCGAATCCGGTGGCGGCCTGCCCGCCGTCCAGGCCAATGGCTTCATGATCGAGGAGCTCCGTTGCGCCCAGGTGTCGATGAACCTCCTCGATTTCGCGACGACCCCGATGTGGCGGGCGTGGGAGGCGGTCGAGCGCCTCGCCGCTGACGCCGGCGTCGCGCTCCGGGAGTCGGAGCTGATCGGCCTCGCGCCACTCGCCGCGTTCGACGACGTCGCCACGCACGCCGGCACGGCGCCGTCGGCACCGGTCCAGGATCGCTTCCGGGCAGCCGCCGAGTTCCTGCGGCTGCGCGACGCCCGACCGGAGATGGCCCTGGAGCTGCGGCTGGCCGCGGCGCGCGGCACGTGAGACGCGACCCGTGACCCTCCGACTCATCCGCGGCGGGCGCGCCGAACGCGATCAGCCCGGCTTGCTCGTCGTTGGGGCGGCAGAGATCGTGACGATGGCGGGCGGCCTCCGGATGGGCGCCGCGCAGGACGAGCCGGCGCTGCTCCTGGCGCCGGACGGCGACCCGGCGGACCCACGGGGACCGGCGGTCGCGTGCTGGGACGGTCGGATCCTCGGTGTTGGACCCCGAGCCGAGCTGGAGAAGGCCCTCGAAGGCAGCGGCTACGGGCTCGGCCGCTTCACCCGCCTCGACGCGGCCGGCGGGACCGTCACGCCCGGGCTCATCGACTCGCACACCCATCTCCTGTTCGGCGGGTCGCGCGAGGGCGAGCTCGTGCTCCGTCAGCGCGGCGCCGACTACCTGGAGATCCTGGCCGCGGGCGGGGGGATCCTGTCGACGGTCGAGGCGACCCGATCGGCCTCGGCGGAGGCGCTCGCCGACCACGGCCGGAGGTGGCTTGCCGAGATGCTCGCCCACGGGGCGACGACGGTCGAGGCGAAGTCCGGCTACGGTCTCGACCTGCCGACCGAGCTCCGGCTCCTCGAGGTCGCCCACCGCCTCGGCGAGGAAGGCCCGATCGACGTCCTGCCGACGTGGCTCGGGGCGCACGCCGTGCCGCCGGAGTTCCGTGGCCGGCCCGATGCCGCGGAGCAGTACACCCGCCACCTCATCGACGAGCAGCTGCCCGGCATCGCCGCCCAGGGTCGCGCCCGCTTCGCGGACGTGTTCTGCGAGCAGGGCGTGTTCAGCCCTGACCAGTCGCGGCGGATCCTCGAGGCCGCGGCCCGGTTCGGGCTGGGCCTCCGGCTCCACGCCGACGAGCTGGCCCCGAGCGGCGGCGCCGAGCTGGCCGCCGAGCTCGGCGCGCTGTCGGCCGACCACCTCGCTCGCCCGTCCGGCGAGGGATTGGCGGCCCTCGCCTCCGCCGCCGTCGAGGGCCATCCGGTCGTCGCCACGCTCCTGCCCGCCACGACGTGGTTCCTCATGCACGACGACTTCGCACCGGCGCGGGAGCTCATCGAGCGCGGCATCCCGGTCGCCCTGGCGACCGACTTCAATCCGGGCACGTCTCCGAACGCCAGCCTGCCGCTGGTGATGACCGTCGCCTGCCTCGAGCTCAAGCTGACCCCGACCGAGGCGCTCGCCGGCGTGACGGTCAATGCGGCGCATGCCCTGGGGCTCGGCGACGACCGCGGCTCGATCGAGACCGGGCGCCTGGCCGACCTCGCCATCTGGCGAGTCCCGACCCACCGCCAGATCCCGTACTGGGTTGGCGCCGATCTCGTGGCCGCGGTCGTCAAGAAGGGTCGCCTCGTGTACGACGGCCGCCCCGCGTAGGACGACGCCACTCACCGTTCCCGGATCAGCGTCACGGAATGAGCGGCCGCGCGTCAGCACACGCCGAAGGGAGGGTCGATGGGAAGGACGTGGGCCGCGCGGCTCCGAGCCATCGCGCTCGTCGTCGGGTCCAGCGCTCTGGTCGCGTGTGGGAGCGGGACCGCGAGCCCGGCGCCGAGCGGAGGGCCGTCGACATCGGTTCCGTCGGTGACCGGCACGCCACCGGCGCCGACCGTCGCGGCGACGCCGTCGGCCTCGGACTGGCTGGCCCTCCTGACGCTCGTGGCCTGCCCGACGCCGCGGCCGACCGAGCCGGCCTGCCTCGATGCCAGCGCCAGCGGCGAGAGCCCGGCCCGAACCGCGGCCGTGAAGGTCGGTGGTGACGTCGGGATCAGCTTCACGGTCGACAACGCCGGCCCCGGCGTCTCGCCGCCGATCACGCTGCTCCTGTTCACCTGGGAGCCACCGCTGCTCCCCGAGTTCATCCGAGCGGTCGCGTGCGATGGCTGCACGATCCATGCCGCGGACGTCGCCAGCGCGCTCGAGTGGCCCGGAGTCACGCCCGGCGATCACCGCCTCACGGCGACGCTGCGGGCGGTGGGCCACCCGACCGACGGGCCGGTCCCGAGCTCGCAGAAGGCCGGCGAGGACTACGAGTGGCTCGCGGGGTTCTTCGCCCTGCCGACCGTGGCGGTGCTCGGCCAACCCGAGGGCATCGATTCGAGCCGGGCCTTCGTGCTCGGGACCGGCGAGACGACGATCACGGCTCGGTAGCCGCGCGGGCGTCGCACAGATCAGGTCTTGCCGCGCGACTCCAGGACGACGGCGGTCACCTCGTCGGGCAGGGTCGAGATCGAGACGCTCAGCTTCGGCTGGGGCGTCGGCTCGCCGCCCATCTCGTGGAAGAACCGGGCGAGGGCCTCGCCGCAGTCGGCCTCGCGCTCGCAGATCGGCATCGCGACGACGATCTTCGGATCGAGCTGGGCGATCAGCTCGGCGGCCTTGGTCGCGGTCAACACCCCGCCGACCGGCACGCACGCGATGTCGACCGAGCCGATGTCGCCGAGCTTCTCCTCGGTCAGCAGATGGCCGATGTCCCCGAGATGGATCGTGTGGAGGCCGTCGAGCTCGACGACGAAGGCGGTGCCCTTGCCCCGCTTCGCCCCGCGATCGTCGTCGCGGTAGATCCGGACGCCCGTCAGCAGCACGCCGCTGATCTCGTACTCGCCCGGCCCGTCGAGGACGAAGGCCGGGTCGAGGCTCGCTGGGACGACCGTCTTGCCGTCGCGGGTGCGGCGGCCCTTGGTCTTCGCCGGCGGCGTGTCGTCGGGGTGGCTGTAGGTCACGATGTCGCCGGTGATGCCCCGCCCGGTCGGGCCCACGAGCGCGGGGTAGGCGTCGGCGACGACGACGGCGTCGCGACCCCTGAGGCGGACGCACGTCCCGCCGAACCAGCTGATCTCCACCCCCCAATTCTCGCAGAGACCACTCGCCTGCCGATCGCCGGGTCGACGTGGCCGGGGCCGGTGGAGGTCGCCGGGGGCAAAAAGTGACCGGAGGCGCCTGCCCAATCGGCGCCCCCGGTCGGAGGGAGGGAGGATGGAACCTCGAAGGGTTCGGTCCGAGGCGAACACTAGGTGGGTGGCGTTCAGTCCGATCCGGCGAAGCGGTTAAGAAACGCCAACGCGCCGAAGGTCCTCCGGGGGCCCGACGAGAGGCTCGGCGATGCCCCCGGCGGGCACCTGTACGATCGCCCCAGAATGGCCAGCCGACGCTCGCCGCTCGCCGCCTGGCTCGCGCTGTCGATCGCGGCCCTGGTCGGCTGCGGACCGGCGGTGTCGCCGAGCGCTCCGGCGCCGAGCCCATCGTCAGTCGCCGCGTCAGCGTCGACCGAGCCGTCGTCGGCCGCTGCGTCGCTCGATCCGCTCGCGATCTACGCCCAGATCGCGACCCAGGTCGAGCAGATCCGCGGCCTCCAGCCCAGGGCCGCCATCACCCCGGTCCTCATCGACGAGGCGACGCTGCGGGCGAACCTGACCGCCGACTTCGACCACGACAACCCCCCGAGCCAGCTCGCCGCGAGCCAGGCGGTCCTGACGACCCTCGGGCTCCTGGCCCCCGGCACGAACCTCCGGACGGCGTCTCTGGACCTCGAGAGCGGGCAGGTCATCGGCTACTACTCGCCCGCCCACGGTCAGCTCTACCTGGTCAGCCGCTCCGGCGGCGTCGGGCCCACCCAGGAAGTGACCTACGCCCACGAGTTCACGCACCAGCTCCAGGACCAGGCGTTCGACCTCAGGAAGCTGGGCCTCGACGCGCCGGACCAGGGCGACCGATCCCTCGCCCGCCTCGCCCTCGTCGAGGGCGACGCGATCACGACGCAGGCCGCGTGGATGACCGGGCACCTCACGGCGGCGGAGCTCGGACAGGTGCTCATCGACGCCAGCGACCCGGTTGCCGCGGCGGCGCTCCAGCGCGCCCCGGCGATCCTCCGCACGACGAGCCTGTTTCCCTACACCCAGGGCTACGCCTGGGTCGGCCAGCTCACGGCGAGTGGTGGCACACCGGCCGTGAACGCCGCGTTCGCCAGGCCGCCGGACTCGACCGAGCAGGTTCTCCACCCCGACAAGTACGCGGCGCACGAGGCTCCCATCGCGGTCGCGATCCCAAAGGGCCTGGCGGCGGCCCTCGGGCCGGGCTGGACCGCAACGGCCCAGGACACGCTGGGTGAGCTCCTGCTGCAGACGTGGCTCACGACCGCCGGCCTGCCGCTGGCCGACGCGACCACCGCGGCCGCGGGCTGGGGTGGCGATCGTCTCCAGCTGCTGACGGGTCCGCACGGCGAGACCGCGCTCGCGCTCGTCTCGGTCTGGGACACGCCGGCCGATGCCACCGAGTTCTCGGCTGCGGCCCGGCGAGCGATCGGGGCCGTCGTGGGCGTGGCGCAAGTTGGCGCCGGCCCAGGCGACAGCCGCGTCACGATCGCCATCGCGCCGTCGGCGCCGCTGGCCGCGGGACTGTCGAAAGCCCTGGCGCAGTAGCTTCGCGACCGCGGCAGCTGCGCTACCGCAGCTGCTGGGCTACATCGATTCGGGCGCGGAGACCCCGAGCAGACCGAGCGCGCTCGCGAGCGTGATCCGAACCGCGTCCACGAGCGCCAGTCGGCCGGCCGAGCGGACCGGCTCGGACGGATCGACGACCCTCGCGTCGCGGTAGAAGACGTGGAACGCGGTCGCGAGCTCGGTGGCGTAGGTCGTGATCGAGTGCGTCTCCTGGGCTGCCGCGGCGTCCTCCACGACCTCCGGGAAGCGCGCCACCACGCGAGCCAGGCGAGCCTCGTCGGGACCAACCAGCGCCGGCGCGACGCCCGGCGCCCGTTCGAGGCCGGCATCGGCGGCCTTCCGCAGGATCGACGCGATCCGGGCGTGGGCGTACTGCACGTAGTAGACCGGGTTCTCGCTCGACTGCCGTCGCGCCAGCTCGATGTCGACGTCCATGTTCACGTTCGCGCCACGGCTCGCGAAGTACCACCGCGCGGCGTCGACCCCGAGGTCCTCGAGGAGCTCGTCGAGGCTGATGAACGTCCCGGCCCGCTTGGACATCGATAGTTCGACGCCATCCCGGATGAAGCGGACCCAGCCGGTCAGGATCATCTCGACCGCGGCCTTGTCGAAGCCCATCGCCTCGGCCGCGTTCCGGACCCGGGCGACGGTGCCGTGATGGTCGGCGCCCCAGATGAAGATCAGGTGGTCGAACCCGCGCCCGAACTTCTGGACGAGATATCCGACGTCCGCCGCGAAGTACGTCGGCTGGCCGTTCGACCGGATCAGCACCCGGTCCTTGTCGTCGCCGAAGGCAGTCGAGCGGAACCACAGGGCGCCGTCCTCCTCGAACAGGTGCCCGCCCGCGCGGAGGCGGTCGATGGCCTTCGCCACCCAGCCCTCGTCGTGGAGGCTGGCCTCTGTCGTCCAGGCATCGAAGTGGACGCCCAGGCGCTCGAGCGAGGCCTCGATCCCAGCCCGGATCCGCTCCGAGGCCCAGCGTCCCACGGCCCAGTCCCTGGCCTCGGGATCAGCCGCCGCGAGCAGCTCGACCGGGACCGCGGCGGCGAGGTCGGCAACGTAGTCGCCGTGATATCCGTCCTCGGGGACCTCGCGGCCGTCGCGGACGGCGACGATCGATGCGCCGAGCTGGCGGACCTGGGTCCCGGAGTCATTGAAGTAGTACTCGCGCGTCACGCGCTGGCCGCCGGCCTCGAGGACCCTCGCCAGCAGATCCCCGACGAAGGCGCCACGGGCGTTGCCGACGGTCAGGGGGCCCGTCGGGTTGGCCGACACGAACTCGACGTTGACGTGGCGGGCCCCCGGCTTCGCCTGCCGGCGACCCCATCGCGCAGGGTCCGCGAGCGCGCGGTCGATGACGGCCGCCACCGCGGTCGCCCGAACCGTCAGGTTGACGAAGCCGGGTCCCGCGGCCGCGACCGAGGCCACGACGGAGCCTGGATCGCCTTCGGCCTCGGCCCGGAGCGCATCCACGAGCGCAGCGGCGATCGCCGGCGGCGCCATCCGGAGCGGGCGGGCGAGCCGCAGGGCGATGTTCGTCGCGAAATCGCCGTGCTCGGGGTTGGCCGGCCGGTCGACCTCGACCGCTGTGGGGGCGGCGCCGCCGGCATCGGCGCCCCGCAGCGCCCCGGAGCCGGAGGCGGCGCGCCACGCTCGTCCGATGGCGTCGCGAACCTCGTCGCGGAGGGTCGGGGCGTCGGGCCGTGCCATCAGCTACATGGTAGGGGCGGTAGCGGTGGCGCCCGGGCGCCGGCTCGAGACCGCGGCATGAACCGAATGGGCTAGGACCCCGCGCACCAGTGTGACGAAATGCAACGGTTCCATGGGGGAAGGACTGGTGCGGATAGGTCGAGTTCGGTAGGTTCTGGTGCAGGGCGGAAGTACTAGACTCGGCCAGGACCTTCGTGCACAATTCGGGCCCGCTCGAACGGCGGGGAGGTTCAACCAACTCTCCGGACGGAGGCGGGCGCTCGCCAATCCGAACGAACCGGAGCGGTCTCATCGATACGGTCCGGTCCGGGGTCGGTAGCGGGAGGGGACATCGACGATGAAGATCACCAAGGCGATCGGTACGCTGCTCGCCGCTGGTGCGTTGATCTTCGCGCTCGCCGGCACCACGTCCGCGGCGGGGCCAGGAAACAATGGCCTCGACCCCACGGGCAATGGCACGAAGTCCGATGCGACTGTCAACGGCAGCCACACGAACGCTGAAGACAGCGCGTTGATGGCCAACTCCGGCGGCGATGCGGCCTTCATGACCTGCGACGGGGACAGCGTCGGCTCGGTGGGCGGGGTGTTCACCCTTCTGAAGACCCTCGACGTCGGGTCCAAGATCACCGTCTATCTCGTCCCGAACAATGGCTCGGATGCGAACCCGGCTGCCAATGTCACGAAGAACGAGCTGACCATCACCCTCGGGTCGGGGAACCACACGAGTGGGTCGAAGATCAGCTGGTTGATCACGGTGACACACGCGTTCACGGAGTCGAAGGGTGGCGTCCTCG
The DNA here is from genome assembly GCA_035255225.1 of Candidatus Limnocylindrales bacterium. Lineage (GTDB taxonomy): Bacteria > Chloroflexota > Limnocylindria > Limnocylindrales > CSP1-4 > UBA5189. The sequence goes on along the minus strand of DATEZX010000271.1, from coordinate 9,545 downwards.
GCGTCTTCGCCGTGAACACTGCCGATCCAGGCGCGGATGGCGTCGCGATCTCGTCCAGCAAGACGAACTCGCTCAACTGCAATGACGGCCAGCAGTCCTCGTCCTCCAGCTCCTCGAGCTCGTCCGAGACGTCGTTCACCGGCAGCCAGTCCGGTGAGTCGAGCAGCAGCGCGGCGAGCCACCCCCTGCCGCCGACGTCGGCCTTCGGAGACGGGTCGGGCCCCACGGACCACACGTGGATGCTCGTCGCCGCCGCAGGCATGCTCCTCGGCAGCCTCCTGGTCCTGGCCCCGGCCCGGATCAAGAACCGCCGCTGACCGTCGTCCCGCAGGGGACGTGACCGAAAGACCTCGAAGGGGGCCTGGGCAACCGGGCCCCCTTCGCTATTCCGCTCCAGGCCCTCGCGAGATCAGCTCGGCGGAGACCCCATCGCGGCCAGCAGGCCCGGAACGTCGCGCCACAGCGCGACGCCGCCGGTCACGACGGGCGGCGCGCCGAGAAGGTCGGTGAACATCGCGACCATCTCGTCGTAGTGGCGCATCGGGCCGACGATCACCACCGAGATCCCCTGCTGGGCAAGCTCGCGCCGCGCGGCTGTGCGGTCGGACTCGCGGAGCACGGGCCGGATCCCGGTGTCCTGGAGATCGATCATGAGCTGGCCGAGAGCGCCGGGTGGCGGGCCATAGCGTGCCCGCCCGTTCCTGCCGGGCACGAACACGAAGCCCTCGCGCAGCCGGGGTCGAGCCTCGGCGACGGCCGCCCACAGCATCGGGTTCGCCCCCGCCCCGTCGGTGAACCACGGCGCGACGAGGATGGTCTCGTTGCTGGCGATCCCCTGGTCGCTCCAGTGCTGGAAGAACGCAGGCACCGGCGCGGTCGACGAGCTCAGCGGCGTCGGGACGATGAACAGGAGCCCGGCGCCGATCGCCGCGAGACGGACGGCCGCGCCGCGACCCCCGACCGCCAGCGCATGGTCGATGCCGATCGCCACGAGGGCCGCGATCGCCAGCCACATGTACAGCGCCAGGCGCGACGGCAGGGCGTGCTCGAGCAGCGGCAGGTTGCCGATCGGCAGCCACGGCAGTGGCACGTGGAGGGCCTGGCCGGCGACCCGGAGCCCCGGGCCGAGCGAGAACACGAACATCGCCACCGCCACCCCGCCGGCGATCACGACCCGGCGGTCGCGCCGCAGCGTCAGAACAATGCAGCCGAGGACCAGGAGGAGTGGCAGCCCCACGTACGCGCCGGCTCCGCGGTCGTGCCCGGACGCCCCGCCCCAGAGGTTCGTCAACGCCCCGGGCGCGAGCAGCTCGCGCTGTCCCGGCACGACCAGGTTCAGCAGATCCGTGGAGAAGAAGTCGGTCGGCAGGAGCCGTCCGTGAATCTGCTGCGGGCCAAGGAACTGGATGCCGAGCGGGAGTCCAACCAGCAGGAGGAACGTCGCCAGCCCGGGCACCAGCGCGCGAAGCCCGCGCATCGTTGCGTCGACGATGAGCTGCCGATCCCGGACGACGAGCGCCATGAGCAGGACGAGGAGCGCTCCGGTCACAGCGCTCGTGGCCAGGATCTCCTCGAAGGTCAGCAGCTGCACCGCGCCCAGGACGCCCAGGGCGATGCCGATGAGCTCCGGCCGATGCCGCCGCCGCACGAAGAGCTCGTCGAGCAGGATCAGGAACAGGGGCGGCGCCCAGACGTTGGTCAGGTTGAGGTGGATGCTGGCCTGGCTCGCCAGGTACGGCGAGAGCTCGTACAGCGCGCCTCCGACGAGCGGCCCGAGTGGCCGGACCGCGTAGCGTCGCAGGGCGGCGTAGCAGGCCAGGCCGCTGAGGACGACGGCGGCGAACAGGACGACGTTGTACGTCAGGATCGGACCGACGGTCCGCGTCAGTGGCGCGGCCACCACCGCGATCAGCGTCGTCGGCGTGTTCCACATGAGGTTCGCGCCGTCGGGGGCGTTGAGGCGGTCGGTGATCAGGGGGTTCTGGCCGGTCTCGAGCGCCGTCGGGAGCCAGGCCAGGTACCACATCGCCTGCTCCTGGTCGCAGCAGTTCCCGATCCAGCGGTTCGTCGGGTCTCGCCAGGCGCTGCCGGTCAGGAGGAACGCCAGCACGACGTAGATCAGCAGCGCCCCGAGGAGCCGCCGGCCGCCGGCTCGCCCGTCTCGGTCGGTCGGGCCAGTCGGCGTCGGGCCAGTCGGCGTCGCGCCGCTCGGCGCCGCGCCGGTCACGGCACCTGTCGGAACGGGAAGTACGCCGCGAAGCCGACGAGGTACGCGGCCAGGAACGCCAGGCGCACCGGTCGCGGCAGGCCCGCCCGAGTGACCAGGAGCGCGATCCCGACGGAGATCGCCGGGATGACCGGCACCATGTAGTACAGGTACATGATCCGTGGCGAGAGGATCGCCAGGATCAGGTAGGGCAGGTAGTTCGCCGCGCCCCAGGCGATCGCCCACACGGCCGCACGGCTTCGGGTTCGCCAGGCGTACCAGAGGGTGAACAGCGTCGCGATCGGGATGGCGCCGACGAGGATCGGGTTCATCGCCCCCCGGAAGTCGATGCTCGGGTGCGTGGAGACGAGCTGCCCGGCGACTCGCACCGTCACGTCATTGCGCAGGTAGGTGATCTGGCACTCGTTGAACAGCCACTGCCAGGGCTTGCTGTCGACGCCCGGGCAGAAGCCGACCCGCACCGGCGTGTCGAGGTTCACGCCATACGTCAGCATCTGGCGGATGTGGTCGAACGGCGAGCCGAACATCGGCTTGAAGCGGGCGTCCAGCAGGCCGAGCCCGCCGAGGGCGAAGGCGAGCGTGAACAGCACGAACGCCACCGGCCCGACCACGTCGGCCAGCGGGATCCGTTTCCTCCGCCACCAGTCCGGACCACGGTCCAGCAGGACGAAGAGGCCGATCGCACCGATCGCGTAGATGGCGGTGAACTTGATGAGCAGGGCGATGCCGATGGCGATCGCCGCGAGGATCCAGCGTTGGCGCAGGGCCAGCCACGACCCGGCGAGCATCGGGGCGAGGACGAGCATGTCCAGCGTCCCGATCCGGCCGTGCACGAAGGTGAGGTTGTCGAAGGCCACGAGGAACACGACCAGGATGGCCAGCCAGCCGGACCGGTCGGTGTCCCGAACGATCCGGTAGACCATGTACAGGGCGATCATCCCGGCGATCACGTCGGGCAGCCGCCAGCCGATGCCGTTGTCGCCAAACACGGCCATCGATCCGGCGATCAGGAGCTTGCCCAGCGGCGGATGCCCGAGGTTGGGATCGAGGCCCGGCGGACTGCCCGCGTAGTGCGCCCCCGCGGGGACCGGCCAGCCGAGGATGACCCGGGCGGCGTTGACGTAATAGACCTCGTCGAAGATCAACGAGTTCGGCGGGAGGTTCAGCCACAGCACCCGGAGCACGAACGCGACGCCCAGGAGCAGCCACAGGGCCCGCGTCGGATCGCTGATCCGGTCGACCGCCGCGTCGAAGACCCGCCTTGTCCGGCGGCCGAGTGGTGAGCCCTGCCGGGACGCGACGAGGGTGCTCAGGCGCTGCCCGCGACTCGAGTCCGGCGGGGGCGGCGCGCTGGTGTCCACTGGCCTCCCTTCGCGATCCCGCGCGAAGGGTAGCGGACGGACGAGGTCGCGCTAGGGCGTCGGACTGCTCGACGGGAGGGCGGCGAGCCTGCTGTCGATGGTCGCCAGCGCCGCGATGTCCTTGGCGATGAGCCGGTCGAGATTGGCCTGGGCCTTCGAGCTCGAGTGGGCCATGGCCTGGAGATGCGCGAGGTGGTTGGCGATCGCGGCCCGGAGGGCCTGGAGGTCCGCGCGATTCTGGGCGGCCTGGGCCGCGGCCGAGACCTCCGCGCCGTAGGCGTTCCCGGCGGCGTCCGCCGCATTGGTGTTGCCGTCGTCGACCGCGTTCGTGATCTCGTCGATGCGCTCGTCCATCTGGTCGACGCGGAGCTGGGCGGTTCCACCGCTCAGGTTCAGGACGGTGGTCTCGACCCACAGGCGAGCGTCGTACAGCGGGCCTCCCGGCGATGCCGCGAGGGCGGCCGTCGCCCCGGTGCCAACCGCGAGGATCGCGATCAGCCCGACGAGCGTCGCCGGCCGGAGGACGCGGAGCCAGCTGATCCGGCGGGCGGAAGCGGCGCTCGTGCCGTGGCCGTGCTCGAGGACGGCCGCCCGCATCCGGATGCTGGCCCACTGGTCAGGCGACAGGCGCGCGCCCGCGTAGGCCCGGAGCAGCCCCTCGAGCTCGCCCTCGCCGACGCGATCGCTGTCGTCCATGCGCTCCGTTTCGCCCCTCATGCCTGTGCCCTGAAGGGAGCCCTGACCGGCTCCTCGCCGCGGTCCTCGCGGGGCTCGCTGCCGCTCGCCTCGCCCATGCTCGCTCCGATCACCTCGATCCCGAGCGACCGGCGCAGTGCGCCGATGGCCCGGAACTGGAGGCCCCGGATGGTGCCTTCCTGGCGACCCATCGCTTCGGCGGCTTCCCTCGCCGACAGGCCGGCGAAGAACCGCAGGGCGATGACCTCTCGCTGATCCTCCGTGAGCTCTTCGAGCGCCCTGGCGACGGCATCCAGATCGTCGCGGAGGGCCGCGACGGCCTCGGGACCGGCTTCCTCGGTCGCTCGACGGGTGACCACCTCCAGTTCGACGTGCTCGCGGCGGGTGCGGACGTGATCGATGACCGTGTTCCTGGCCAGCCTGAACAGCCAGCCCCCGAAGGGGACGCCCCGGGCCGTGTAGCGCGGCAGCGCCTCCAGGGCCTTGACGAAGACGAGCTGCGTCAGGTCCTCCGCGTCGCTCGGGCGGCCGACGCGGCTGACGACGAAGCGATACACCGCCGCGTGGTAGTGGTCGAAGATCGTGCCGAAGGCCTGGAGGTCACCCTGCCGGGCCTGGGCCACGAGGCGGTCGATCGTCGCGTCGTCCATCTGGGTAACGAGGGTACGCCCTCGCCGTTACGCGGCCCGCCGGGCGGGCAGTGCGATTCCGACCCGCTCGTGGCCGCGCCGGAACGCGATCTCGTCGAAACCGGCCGCATCGATGAGCCGGTAAGCCTCGTCCAGGCGCCAGGCGAACCAATCGGCGCGGTGGGCGTCCGAGCCGGCCACGACCCGCTCGCCGCCGAGCTCCCGGAACCGGGCAACGGTCGCGCCGGAGGGGTACGGCTCGCCGACGAGGTGGCGCAGGCCGCTGCTGTTGACCTCGAGGGCCACGCCCGCGTCGACGATCGCCCGCAGGGCCGGATCCACGAGCTCAGGCCGCGCCGCGAGCTGGACCGGCGTCACGTGCGGGAAGAGGTAGCGCTTGACGACGTCGAGGTGGCCGATCGTGTCGAACAGGCCCGACCGGGCCGCCGCGATGACCTGGTCGTAGTACGGCCCGACGACCTCGTCGAGCGGCCGCCCGGCCACCCAGGCGGCGACGCGCGGCCCGACGTACGGCGAGTCCGGCCACTCGTGGACCGAGCCGATGACGTAGTCGTAGCGATGCCGCCGGAGGTGCTCGCGCGCCTCCTCGTCCCAGCGGGTGTGGTAGGTCAGCTCGACCCCGAACCGGATCGTGACGCCCCTGGCGGCCCAGCGCTCGGCGGCGGCCCGGACCGTTCGCTCGCGGTCGGCGAACGAGGCGTAGCGGTAGGCCGGATCCCGGGGGTCGAAGTCGACGTGATCGGTGATCGCGATCTCGGGAATGCCGCGAGCCGCCGCGTCGGCAGCGTAGGCGTCGATCGGCACCTCGCTGTCGGGCGACTGGTCGGTGTGGAGGTGGGCGTCGAGCGGCAGGTCGCTCGCCTGCGGGTCGCCCTCGAGCCGGCCGGGTTCCGGAGCGGGCGCATCCCACTCCCGGAGTCCGAGCTTGGTCACGCCGCGATGAGCCCCAGCTCGCGTCCCACCTTGGCAAACGCCTCGAGGGCGCGATCGAGGTGCTCGTCCGTGAGGGCCGCGGTGACGATCGTCCTGAGCCGCGACTGGTCCATCGCCACCGTCGGGTAGACGACCGAGGTCGCGAAGACGCCCTCCTCGAAGAGGCGGTTCGAGAACCGGATCGCGGCGTCAGGGTCACCGACGATGACGGGCGTGATCGGCGTCTCCGAGCGGCCGGTGTCGAAGCCGAGGCGCGTCAGCTCGGCCTTGAAGCGCTTCGTGCTGGCCCACAGCCGCTGGATCAGCCAGGGCTCGTCCTGCATGACCCGGATCGCCTCGCGACAGGCCGCGGCCACGGCCGGCGGATGGGAGGTCGAGAACAGGAACGGCCTGGCCCGCTGGATGAGGATCTCCCGCAGGGCCTGCGATCCCGCCACGTAGCCCCCCAGCACGCCCACCGCCTTGGACAGCGTCCCGACCTGGATCTGCACCCGGCCCTCGAGGCCGAAGTGGCTGACCGAGCCGCGGCCGTCCACCCCGAGGACCCCCGACGCGTGGGCGTCGTCGACGAAGACCGCGGCGCCATACGCCTCGGCGGCCTCGACGATGCCCGGCAGCGGTGCGATGTCGCCGTCCATCGAGAACACGCCGTCGGTCACGACGAGGATCGAGCGGTAGGGGCCCGAGCCGTCGTCGCGGCCGGCCTCGGTCGCCTCGCGGAGGACCTCGCGGAGCGCGGCCATGTCCTTGTGCGCGAAGACCTTCCGCGGCGCCTTGGAGAGCCGCATGCCGTCGATGATCGAGGCGTGGTTCAAGGCATCGGAGACGATCAGGTCGGCCTCGCCGGTGATCGTCGGGATGACGCCGGTGTTGGCGGTGAATCCCGACTGGAACGTCAGGACGGCCTCGGTGTGCTTGAACTCGGCGAGGTCGGCCTCGAGCGCCTCGTGGAGGGTCATCGTCCCGGCGATCGTCCGGACGGCGCCCGAGCCGACACCGAAGTCCCGGACGGCGGCGAGGGCGGCCTCGCGGAGTCGAGGGTGGTGGGTCAGCCCGAGGTAGTCGTTCGACGACAGCGAGATGACCTCGCGCCCGTCGACCGTCGTGACCGGGCCCTGGGCCGCGCTCATGACCCGGAGCGGGCGGTAGAGGTGCTTGGCCTTGAGATCGGCGAGCTCGTCGGCGAGGTGGGCAAGCGGATCGTGGCGGATGGGCGTCGTCGTCATGGCGGTCCCTCGGAGCTCAGTCCAGCCAGGTCATCAGGACCTTCCCGGAGTCGCCGGAGCGGGCGATCTCGAACGCGGCCTCGAACTCGCGGAACGGGAAGCGATGGGTGATCGCCGGCTTGATGTCCAGGCCGGACTGGAGCATGACCGTCATCTTGTACCAGGTCTCGTACATCTCCCGGCCGTAGATGCCCCGGAGCGTGAGCTGGTTGAAGACGATCGTGTTGACATCGAGCGACATGTCCCTGGTCGGGATCCCGAGGATCGCGATCCGCCCGCCGTGGGCCATGCTCGCGATGGCGCCCTGGAGGGCCGTCTCGACGCCCGACATCTCGAGCGCGACGTCGAAGCCCTCGACCATCCCGAGCTGGCGCTCGACGTCCTCGAGCTCCCGCTGGCCCGGGTCGATGACGACGTTGGCGCCCATCCGTGCGGCGAGGCCGCGTCGGTACTCGTTGGGTTCGCTGACGACGACGTAGCGGGCGCCGGCGTGTCGGACGACGGCGGTCGCCATGAGGCCGATCGGGCCGGCGCCGACCACGAGCACGTCCTCGCCGAGGACCGGGAAGGCGAGGGCCGTGTGGACCGCGTTGCCGAAGGGATCGAAGATCGCCGCGACCTCCTCGTCGATGCCCGGCCAGTGGTGCCAGATGTTGGTCATCGGCAGGGCCACGTACTCGGCGAACGCCCCGGCCCGACCGACACCCAGCCCGACCGTGTTCGGGCAGAGGTGGCGCTGGCCGGCGAGGCAGTGACGGCAGCGGCCGCAGACGACGTGGCCCTCGCCGCTCACCAGGTCGCCGGGGCGGAAGTCGCTGACGTTGGCGCCGACGTCGACGACCTCGCCGACGAACTCGTGGCCGACGATGAGCGGCGGCTTGATCGTCTTCGCCGCCCATGGATCCCACGACTCGATGTGGAGATCGGTGCCGCAGATCCCCGTCTTGCGGACCCGGATGAGGACATCGTTGATCCCGATCTCGGGCTCGGGCACGGTCTCGAGGCGGAGCCCGGGTCCGGCCTCTGCCTTCACGAGGGCGAGCATCACTCGGGCTCCTCCCGGGACGCCCCGGTCGGTGGGGTTGCGGTCGCGAGTGCCGGGTCGTCGCGGACGGCGGTCCAGTCCACGACCGGATTCTCCACCGATCCGAGGCGCTCGACCTCGCATCGGACCCGGTCGCCCGGAACCAGGAACACCGGCGGCGCCCGGAAGACGCCCACGCCGGCGGGCGTCCCGGTGGCGATGACGTCGCCCGGCTCGAGGGTGATGGCGCGCGACACGAACTCGATGAGCTCGGGGACGCCCCAGATCATGTCCGCCGTCGACGCGTCCTGCATCGCGACGGGCCGCCCGGCGTCCGGGCCCGTCGCCGGGATTCGCCAGCTCCGCAATCGGAGGGCCTGCGGATCGGCGATGTCGTCCCGGGTGGCGAACGTGGCGCCCATCGGCAGGAACGTGTCAGCGCCCTTGGCCCGCAGCCACTGCCCGTCGCCGCGCTCGCCCGGCGCCAGGGCGGCCTTGTTGCCCTGCCAGTCGCGGGCGGTCACGTCGTTGACGACGACATAGCCCGCGACGTGCGCCATCGCCTCGCCGGCCGGCGCGCGGTGGGCGCGGCGGCCGATGACGACACCGAGCTCGACCTCGAGGTCGAGGGCCCGTGTGCCCTCGGGCCGGACGATCGGCTCGCCGTCGCCGACGATGGCGTTGCCGAACTTGGCGAAGAGGGTCGGCCGGGGCGGCGCCTCGATGCCCTGCTCGGCGAGGTGGTCGCGGTAGTTCAGGCCGACGCAGACGATCTTGCCCGGGAACTCGATGGCCGGGAGCGGCTCGAGGTCGGCGGCGAGCTCCGGATCGCCGAGCTCGCTGCTCCCGCGGGCCGCCGTGAGGGCAGCCTCGAAGCGGCCCTCGGCGAGGGCCAGGTCGAGGCCCCCGTCGAGCTCCGGGACGCGCCGGACGACCAGGCCGGATTCGTCCAGGAGCCCGACCCGCGGACCGTCGTCGAGGTAGGCGTAGAGGCGCATCGCGACGGTCTCCGGCCCCCCGGGCTCAGCCGCCCGAGGCGACGACGCTCGGGGACGGGAGGTCGCTCGCGGGCGCGCCCGTGGGCAGGCCGGAGGTGCTGGGCGCCGGGCTCGCGCTCGGGGCGGCGCTCGGTGACGCACTGGGGGTCGCGCATTGCGGCTCGGGGTTCGTCCGCTCGCCCTCGGCGGCGTAGAAGCGCAGGATCGCGGCCGTGTCGAGCGTCTGCAGCGGGAGGATCCGCCCCCAGACGAGCGCCATGTACGGGGTCGCCATCTGGTCGAAGCGGGTGACCACAGGGCTCGGGCTGTTGCCGCCGGCAGGCAGCTTGCAGACGGGGCTCGGCGGGAACGAGCTGACGAATGCCCGGAGCGCGTCCTGCTGCGACTGGTCGCACGTGTCGCCCGCGCCGCAGCGGTAGAGCAGCACCAT
>DATEZX010000270.1:0-3208 GCA_035255225.1 Candidatus Limnocylindrales bacterium | reverse complement strand
GAGCGAGGGTGACCTCGACCTGGCCGACGGCACGACCCGCCGGATTTGGATGGTCGGGCCCGTGGCCGTGGTCCCGGCGTGGCAGCGCAGGGGCGTCGGCGGTGCGCTGATCCGTGCCGTCATCGAGCTCGCCACCAGCCGCGACCAGCCGCTGCTCGTCCTCCTCGGCCACCCGTGGTACTACCCGCGCTTCGGCTTCGAGCCGGCCCGCGCGATCGGCATCGACCCGCCGCGACCGTGGCCGGACGAGGCATGGCTGGCCCTGCGGCTGCCGGCGTGGGATCCGTCGCTGCGCGGCATCGCCCGCTTCGCGGACGCGTTCCCGGACTCGCAGTAGGGGCTCGGCCGTCAGCCGCGGAAGGCGATCGCGAGCACGGCGACGACCGGAGGCAGGGCCCGGATGGCCGCCGCGACGAAGGACCCTCGATCTCGATCGGATGCGCCGGCGCAGTGCGGACCCTATCCTCGGCGGCGATGCACTACGCCGAATCGATCCTCGACCTCGTCGGCAACACGCCGCTGGTCCGCCTGACCCACATCCCGCGCGACCTGGGCCCCCTGGAGGGCCAGCCGCTCATCCTCGCGAAGCTGGAGACGGCGAACCCCGGCGGCTCCGTCAAGGACCGGATCGGGCTGCCGATGATCGAGGCCGCCGAGCGCGCCGGCCTGCTCAAGCCCGGCGGGACGATCGTCGAGCCGACATCGGGCAACACGGGCCACGGGCTGGCGATCGCGGCGGCCCTCAAGGGCTACCGCTGCATCTTCGTGATGGCGGACAAGCAGTCGCCGGAGAAGCAGGCCCTCCTCCGCGCGTACGGCGCGCAGGTCGTCCTGTGCCCGACCAACGTCGAGCCGGAGTCGCCCGAAAGCTACTACTCCGTCGCGGCCCGCCTCGCCCGCGACATCCCCGGTGCCTTCAAGCCGGACCAGTACTGGAACCAGGAGAACCCGACCGCGCATGAGGCCACCACCGGCCCCGAGATCTGGGACCAGACCGAGGGCCGCATCACGCACCTCGTCTCCAGCGTCGGCACTGGCGGCACGATCACCGGCGCGTCCCGCTACCTCCGCACCAGGAAGGCCGACATCGTCGTCGTCGGCGCCGACCCTGAGGGCTCGGTCCTGTCCGGCGACACCGCCCGGCCGTACCTCACCGAGGGCGTCGGCGAGGATTTCTTCCCGGGCACGTACGACGCGAAGATGGTCGACCGCTGGGTCCGCGTCTCCGATCGGGACGCGTTCGCGATGGCGCGCCGGATCACGCGGGAGGAGGGGATCCTCGCCGGCGAATCGTGCGGGACGGCGGTGGTCGCGGCACTCGACGAGACGCGCCGGATCATGCGCGAGCGCGGTGCGGCTGCCCGTGACGCCGTCATGGTCGTGATCTTCCCCGACGGCGGCCGGAACTACCTCTCGAAGCTGTACAACGACGAGTGGATGCGGGCGAACGGCCTCCTCTCGACGGCCGGCGCGGTCGTCCACGTCGACGAGCTGCTGGCGGCCCGGCCGCACGAGGCGGACCGGCCGGCGGTCGTGCTGGCCCGCACGACCGATCGCGTGGGGGCCGCCATCGACCTCCTGCAGCTGTACGGGATCAGCCAGCTGCCGGTCTCGGAGCGCCCGGACGACGCGATCGAGGGGATCGTCGGCTCGGTGAGCGAGAAGGGCCTGCTCGACCGGGCGTACCGCGATCCGGCCGTGGTCGAGCGCACCGTCGGCGAGGTCATGGATCCGCCATTGCCCACGATCGATCTCGCGGCGTCGCTCGACGATGCCTTCGCCCTGCTGTCCGGCGGTTCGCCGGCGGCCGTCGCCGTCGCCGACGGGCAGCCGGCCGGCGTCGTCACGAAGCTGGACCTGCTCGAGTTCCTGGCGCACCGCGGCAACCGTGCCGGCTGAGGGCGGTGGCCCGGTCACGAGCGTCGTGGACCCCGCCGACGCCGAGGGCCACGCCGACCCCGCAGACGACCCGAGCGTTCGCGTCGCCTCCATCCCGACGCCCCGGCTCACGCTCGAGTCGATGTCCGTGCCGTTCATGCGCGCGCTCGCCCGTGGCGACCATGCCGGCGCCGAGCGGGCGATCGGCGCGGCGATCCCGGACGACATGCCCGCCAACCTCGCCCACTTCCTCGAGTACCGGCTCGGGCAGCTCGAGGCGGACCCGACGATCCGCCACTGGCTCGCCCGCGCGATGGTCCTCACCGGCCCGGACGGCACGCGTCGCGTCATCGGCACGATCGGCTTCCACGGCCCGCCGGATGAGCAGGGCCGGCTGGAGGTCGGCTACCGGATCGAGCCGGAGTACCGGCGCCGCGGCTACACCCGGGAGGCGGTGCGGGCGATGTTCGACTGGGCAGCCGCCGAGCACGACGTCCACAGCTTCGTGGCGTCGATCCGTCCGGACAACGCGCCGTCGCTCGGCCTCGCGGCGGGGTTCGGCTTCGTCCAGGTCGGCACCCAGATCGACGACATCGATGGCCTGGAGCTCGTGTTCGAGACGACCTGGCCGGCGCCCGCGTAGGTTGCCTTTTGGCGCACATTGACGATGACGGGCCGTCGCGGGCGCCGCGAGACTGTCGTGCGCGGTGGCTGGTCTGAATCATGCTCGACCGGGGCGGCCGCACTGAGGAGGGTCATCCATGCGAGGCTCCAGGTCGGTTCTCGCGATCGCGCTCATCGGTGTGCTCGGGGCAGCGTGCGGGGGCTCCAGCCCCACGCAGGCGCCCGGCGCCGCCACGCAGAACACCGACGGTGGCGGAGGCGGGACCGCGACCCAGAACCCGGGCGGTGGTGGCGGCGGTGGTGGAGGTGGCGCCGGAGACACCTCGCACGGCAAGGTCCACATCGAGATCTCCGGACCGGTGACGAAGAGCGCGGACTACGGGTTCGTGCCCGCCGCCAGCCTGTTTGGTGGCGATCAGGGCGCCTCCCTCAGCTTCTCGAACGGGGTCCAGAACGAGGTCGTGTCGATCCTCATCAACGCCGACAACACCATCGTCGTCTCGTGGGGCACGGCCGAGTTCTCGGCGCCCGCCGCCGAGTGCACGACGTCGAACTGGAACGTCGGGGCCACGAGCGGCTCCGGCTCCTTCGACTGCACCGCCGCCCTGGTCATCATGGCGAGCGGCGCGACCGTGCAGAACGGCAAGGTCAAGGGGAGCTTCGAAGCTCGAGCGTGATCGGCGCTCGCTCGGCTGAGGCGCGGCGC
>DATEZX010000269.1:0-6666 GCA_035255225.1 Candidatus Limnocylindrales bacterium | reverse complement strand
GCACGCGAGCCACGAGCGCTCGGGGGTTGAATGGCTTCGTGACGTAGTCGTCGGCGCCGAGCTCAAGGCCGACGATCGAGTCGACGTCGTCGCTCCGGGCGGTGAGCATGAGGATCGGCGTCTCACCCCGCCGCCGCAGCTCGCGGCAGACCTCGAAGCCGTCGACCTTCGGCAGCATGACGTCGAGGATCACGAGGTCCGGCTCCTGGCGCTGGTGGATCGCCAGGGCCTGCTCGCCGTCGGCCGCCGCCACGACCGCGAAGCCCTCCTTCTCCAGGTACAGCCGGAGGAGGTCCACGATGTGACGCTCGTCGTCGACGACCAGGATCGTCTTCACGGCGGCGAGAATAGCGTCGTGTGCCGCGGGCCCTGGGAGGTGACGTAAGGGGTGGGTAAGTGGATCGAGCGCACCGACGCGCCGCCGCCTGACGTCAGGCGCCTCGAGGTCGTCGATGCCGAGGCCGGCCGGTGGCTCGACAGAGCCGACGGATCGCGGGGCTGATCGCGATGTTCGCGACGCTCCTCGGCGCGTTGCCGTGGCCTCCCGACGCAGACGACCCACTGGCGACGATCCTGCGCGCCCAGGACGAGGCGGGCCTCGAGCCGCTGACCGACGGCCGCCCGGCGATCGCGCCCGAGGACGCGGATGCGCAGCCGGTCGAGCGGTGGATGCGGGCCCGGGGGCTCACCCAGCGGGCCGTCAAGGTCGTGCTCGTCGGGCCGTACAGCCTGTCGTGGGGCGGAGGCGGGAGCCGCCGACTCGGCGCGGGCCGGCTGCGCCGGGCGATGGGCGCGGCGGCGTGGCTCCATGACCAGGTCCTCGCGCTGGCCGAGGCCGGCTGCCCCCTCGTCGAGATCCAGGAGACCGAGGCCCACCGGGTCGGGCTCGACGTGATGGAACGGGGCCTGTTCGTCGATGTCCATCGGCGGCTCGCCGACGGCGTCGCCGGGATCCATCTCTCGCTGTCGCTCGTCGGGGGCGCCGCGGATGCGGCGGGCGTCGAGACGATCCTCGCCGCGCCGTATGCCAGCCTGGCCGTGGACCTCATCGCGGGCCCGGACAACTGGCGCCTCGTCGCCCGGACGCCGGGTGACCGCGGCATCGTGGCCGGGGTCATCGAGCCCGCGGAGGGCAGCGACGATCGGCCCGAGCTGCCGGTCTGGGCGGCCCGCTATGCCGCTTCGACGGGCGGCCGAGGGCTGACCCGGGTCGGGCTCGGGACCGCCGGCAGCCTGGGCCGTCTGCCATGGCCGGTCGCCGCGGAGAAGCTCCGGCGGCTGGGGGATGCGGCGCGGATCGCGGGGCTGCCGCCCCGTGAGCAGGCGGACGCCCTGGACCCGCGCGCGCTCGACATCCGGACCGCCGCGCTGGGCCGGCACGCGCCGCCGCCACCGCGACGGCAGCGCCGGCGGCCGTGATCCGCATGGCCCGCCGCATCTGGCGTACCGTGTCCGCCTCGACGGAAACCCTCGAACACCCGGGAGAGCGCGCACGGTGTCCACCCGACTCTGGCACGGCTTCGCCGACATGCACCTCGTGGCCGACCGCGAGATCGTCATGGTCTCGGGCGACGGCTGCATCCTGACCGACACCCAGGGTCGCGAGTACATCGATGCCACGGCCGCCCTGTGGTACTGCAACGTCGGCTATGGCCGGCGGGAGATCGCCGACGCGGTGGCGAGCCAGCTGGTCAAGCTCAGCGCCTACTCGTCCTTCGGGGCCTACACGACCGAGGCCAGCCTGGCCGTCGCGGACCGGTTGGCGGGCCTGGCGCCATTCCCCGACGCGGTGGTCTTCCTCGGCTCGGGCGGTTCGGACGCGATCGACACGGCGGCCAAGCTCGCCCGCCGCTACTGGGACGTCCTCGGCCGGCCCGAGAAGCGGGTCATCGTCTCCCGCGAGCACGCCTACCACGGGATGCACGTCATGGGCACGGCCCTGGTCGGCATGGCCGCCATGCGGGACGGCTACGGCGCTGCGCCGTTCGTCGGTGACGTCGCCCAGGTCCCGGCCCTCGACGTCGAGGCCGTCGCCCAACTGTTCGAGGAGCGCGGCGGCGAGATCGCGGCCTTCGTCGGCGAGCCGGTCATCGGTGCTGGCGGGGTCATCCCACCGACCGACGGCTACTGGGCGGCGATCAACCGCCTGTGCCGTGAGCACGACGTCCTGCTCGTCGCCGACGAGGTCATCACCGGCTTCGGGCGGATGGGCGAGACCTTCGGCTCGACGCGCTTCGGGATCGAGCCCGACCTGATCACCTTCGCCAAGGGCGTGACCTCGGGCTACGTCCCCCTCGGCGGCGTGCTGGTGAGCCGGCGGGTCCGTGAGCCGTTCTGGGACAAGCCGGTGCCGGGGGCCGTCTTCCGGCACGGCTACACCTACCAGGGCCACTCGGGTGCGGCGGCCGCCGCGATCGCCAATCTCGACATCATCGACCGCGAGGACCTCGTCGGGCGGGTCCGACGCCTCGAGCCGATCCTGGCTGCCGCGGTCCGCCGGCTCGAGAGTGCCCCGCTCGTCGGCGAGACCCGCGCCATCGGCCTGACGGCCGCGGTTGCGCTCCGGCCGGACGTCCTGGCGGCCGACCCGGCGGCGCCGGACAAGGTCATCGCGGCCGCCCTCCGGCACGGCGTTGCGAGCCGCGTCCTGCGCGGTCACGCGGTCCACATCTCGCCGCCGTTCATCATCACCGAGGCCCAGATCGACGCCCTGGTCGACGGCATCGGGAACGCCCTCGAGGACGTGGCCGGGCAGCTCCGCGCCGTCCCCGCGTGACTGCCGCCGCTCCGACGGGCGCCGCACCGCGGCTGCCGATCCGGCTGACCGTCAACGGCCAGGCCCACGACCTCGAGGTCGAGGCCCGGCGGATGCTCGTCGACGTCCTCCGCGAGGACCTCGACCTGACCGGTACGAAGGTCGGCTGTGACACCTCGCAATGCGGCGCCTGCACGGTCCATCTCGATGGCCGCGCGGTCAAGGCGTGCACGGTCCTGGCCGTCCAGGCTGACGGCGGCGACGTGACGACGATCGAGGCCGTGGCGGCCGGGCGGCCATGGGGTCCCGGTCTCGAGCCGGGGCTGCACCCGATGCAGGCCGCGTTCGTCGACCACCACGGTCTCCAGTGCGGCTTCTGCACGCCGGGCATGATCATGTCGGCCCTCGACCTCGTCGCCCGGACGCCGGAGCCGACCGATGGCGACATTCGCGTCGCGATCCACGGCAATCTCTGCCGCTGCACGGGCTACCAATCGATCGTGGAGTCGATCCGCGCCGGCGCCGCCGCGATGGCGCAGCCGCGCGAGGCTCGGGACGGGGTGGCGGGCTCGTGATCCCCGCGGCCTTCGAGTACGTCCGTCCCGTGACTCTCGACGAGGCCCTTGCCATCCTGGCCGAGGGTGACGGCTCGAGCCGCCCGATCGCCGGCGGCCAGAGCCTCCTGCCGCTCATGAAGCTCCGCCTTGCCCGGCCGGCGCGGCTCGTCGACGTTGGCCGGTTCGCCGAGCTCCGCGGTGTCCGTCGGCTGGGCGATGGGCGGCTGGCGATCGGGGCCCTGACGACGTGGAGCGACCTCCTCGGTGATCGGAGGGTCATGGCGTTCGGGGTGCTTCGCGACGCGATCCCGCAGATCGGCGACGGCGCGGTCCGGAACCGCGGCACGATCGGCGGCAGCCTCGCCCACGCCGATCCGGCGGCCGACATCGCCGCGCCGATGCTGGCCCTCGACGCCGAGGTCGTGGTGCGGTCCCTCGGCGGCGAGCGGACCGTCCCCGCCGGGGGGCTGTTCCTCGGTCCATTCGCGACCGCGCTCGAGCCGGGTGAGCTCATCACCGAGATCCGGCTGCCCGCGGGATCGCCAACCTTCGGCTCCGCGTACGTCGCCGTGATGCACCCGGCGTCCGGCTACCCGATCGCCGGCGCCGCCGCGGTCGTGGGCAGCTCGAGCGGTGGCTCGGGCCCCTGGGACACCTGCAACCTCCCCCTGACCGGGGTCGGGGAGCGACCCTATCGGGCGCCTGCCCCGGAAGAAGCGGTGCGGTCCGGCACCGCGCCGCAGGCGGCGATCCGCGGCGTGGCAGGCGGCCAGCGGGTCCTCTCCGACCCGTACGCCGATCGCGAGTACCGGGCCGCGATGGCCGAGGTGGTCGCCGAGCGGGCCCTGCGGGCCGCGATGGACCGCGCCGCCGGCTGAGCGAAATCCGGCCACCTGGCCCATGCGCGTGACGGACGCGGCCGGATAGGTTGACCGGGCCCTTCTCGCGAACCCCCGGACGGGTCTCGCGCCATGCCCCTGAGCTGGAGGAAGCTCGATGCAACTAGGACTCCACGGTCGCCGCGCGGCATGGGCCGCGCTCCTGGCCGCCGTCGCACTCGCCACGGCCGCCGTCGCGCCCGTCGCGGCCATCCGCCACGGCTCCGCGGACGGGACCGACCACCCGTTCGTCGGCCTCATGGTCGCCCAGAACTCCGCCGGGAACCCACTCTGGCGGTGCACCGGGACCCTGCTCTCGCCGACGGTCTTCCTGACCGCCGGCCATTGCGTCGAGCCGAGCGCCACGGCGGCGGACAACCCGACGCACGTCGAGGTCTGGTTCTCGGCCGGGCCGATCCCGTTGGGCGCCGGCTATCCAGCGGCGGGCGCGAACCGCTGCGCCGGAGTCACCGGCTATCCGTGCACCGGCGACGCCGGCGGCACGCCCGTCGAGAACCCGCGCTGGAACGCCGCGACGTGGTGGCTGCACGATGACGGCCTCGTCATCTTCGACCAGCCCTATACGGGCACGTCAGAGTTCGGGCAGCTGCCCGACGCCGGCCAGCTCGACAGCCTGCACATCGGCCGCGGCACGACGTTCACCGCCGTCGGCTACGGGCTCCAGGCCGCGTTCCCCGTCGCGGCCGGCAAGGACGTGGCTGTCCGCGAGCGGCTCGTCGCCCATCCGTGGCTCTCGCAGATCAACTCGATGAGTGCCTACGGCAGCACCGACCTGATCCTGTCCGACAACGCCGCTGCCGGTGGCACGTGCTTCGGCGACTCGGGCGGCCCGAACTTCGTCGGCGACAGCGACGTGATCGCCGCAGTTAACTCATTCGTCAAGAACTCGCAGTGTGCTGGTCTCAGCGGCGCGTACCGGATCGACAACACGTTCGATCTCAACTGGATCGACGGCTACATGCCCTGATCGTTCCGCAGAACCAGCAACGAAGCCCCGGCCGCCGGCCGGGGCTTCGGATTCATCACCCCGCTGAGGGCCGATTGCCGCCACCGACGGTTCTCTCCGGCTCTTGCCTCGCCCGCCAGGGCGGGGGCACCCTCGGCGCGGCACCGCGCAGGTCAGCCGGACCTGCAGCTCGCCGGGATCCTCGCAGGAGGAAGCCATGGTGGTCACGGTGCGTCCCGTCGAGGAGCTGCTGCGGGAGTACACCCAGGCCTTGCTCAGCCACCGCGACTTCGCCGCCTATTTCACGGACGACGTCGTGGCGACCCTGGAGGGCATCGAGCCCCAGCGCTTCGAGGGTCGCGAGGCCGTCCGCACCTGGATCGAGGCCGCCCACGCCCTGGGCTCGATCCGCCCGAAGACGCTCTTCGCCTGCGACGCGCAGGTCGGCAGCGAGTGGGAGTTCGTGCGCAACGACGGCGTGGTCGTGCCGTACGCGGTGATCTACGACGTTCGGGAGGACCGCATCAGCGCCCTGCGGCTGTTCTTCACCGGCCCACTCATGTAGCCGGTCGCTCCGGACAGCCACCGAAGCCCGAAGCCGCGGAGCCCCGGCGACGGCCGGGGCTTCGTGATTCCCGTGTAGAGTCGGCGCCATGACCGACCGGTCCAGTGACACCGCGAAGCTCGGCTCCGCCGACGCCATCCAGGCGGCCTTCCGCGAGCGCGGCTACATCGCCGACCGGTCGCTTGCCACGGTCGTGTTCCTGGCCCTCCAGCTCGGCCGACCGCTGCTCCTCGAGGGCGAGGCGGGGGTGGGCAAGACCGAGCTGGCCAAGGTCCTCGCCGCGTCGTTGGGGACCCGCCTGATCCGGCTCCAGTGCTACGAGGGCCTCGACGTCAACACCGCCGTCTACGAGTGGAACTACCCGCGCCAGATGCTCGAGATCCGGCTCCTCGAGGCCCGCGGCGCCGCCGACCACGCGACCGCCCACGACATCTTCGGGCCCGAGTTCCTCATCAAGCGGCCGCTCCTGCAAGCCCTCGAATCGAGCGACGGATCTGCGCCGGTCCTGCTGATCGACGAGATCGACCGCGCCGATGAGGAGTTCGAGGCGTACCTCCTGGAGCTGCTGTCGGACTTCCAGGTGACCGTCCCCGAGATCGGGACGGTGCGGGCCGACCTGCCGCCTCGAGCGATCCTGACCTCGAACCGGACGCGCGAGGTTCACGACGCCCTCAAGCGCCGCTGCCTGTACCACTGGATCGACTACCCGACGGCCGAGAAGGAGTTCGAGATCGTGCTGGCCCGCCTGCCCGACGCGCCCGAGGCGCTCGCCCGACGGGTGGTCGAGGTCGTCCACCGGCTGCGGGGCCTCGAGCTGACCAAGGTCCCCGGCATCGCCGAGACCCTCGACTGGACAGCGGCCCTGCTCGCCCTCGGGGCGACGGATCTGCGCCGGTCCTGCTGATCGACGAGATCGACCGCGCCGATGAGGAGTTCGAGGCGTA
>DATEZX010000268.1:0-7146 GCA_035255225.1 Candidatus Limnocylindrales bacterium | reverse complement strand
GCTCGTCATCAGCGGCAAGCGCCTGCCGGTCGTGTTCCACGTCGGCGCGCGGGCCCTGACGAGCCAGGCCCTCAACATCCACGCCGGCCACGACGACGTCATGGCCGTCGCCGACGCGGGCTGGGGCGTCCTGTTCGCACGCAACGCCCAGGAGGCGGCTGACCTCGCCGCGATCGCCCGCAAGACCGCCGAGGCGACCGAGACGCCGTTCATCGTCGCCCAGGACGGCTTCCTGACGACCCACACGCTGGAGAACGTCCGCCTTCCCGAGGACGAGCTGCTGCGCGACTTCCTCGGCGAGCCGCGGCTCCACGTCCGCGACCTCTTCGATCCGGCCGAGGGCCTGATGACCGGCGTCGTCGAGAACCAGGACGCGTACATGAAGGGCAAGATCGGCCAGCGCGCCTACACGGACCGCGTGCCGGCAGCGCTCGCCGAGGCGATGGCGGAGTGGAGCGCGCTCACCGGCCGGGCAATCGCCCCGATCAACGCGTACCGCGTCGAGGGCGCCCGCGAGGTCCTCGTCTCGATGGGCACGATCGCCGACACGGCGATCGCGGTCGTTGACCACCTCCGCTCGATCGGCCGGCCCGTCGGCTGCATCGCCGTGACCTCGTTCCGGCCGTTCCCGGGGCCCGAGCTGGCCGCCGCCCTCCAGCACTCCCGTGCGGTCGGCGTCGTGGAGCGGACCGACGAGCCGCTGGCCGCCGCCAACCCGCTGACCCGCGAGCTCAAGGCCGCCCTGTACGAGGCGGCGGCCGAGGGCGAGATGGTCCCCCGGATCCACAGCTTCTCGGCCGGCCTCGGCTCGCGTGACGTCGCCGCCGGCGACCTCGTCGCGGTCTTCGACGACCTCGCCCATCGAGGCCCCGCCCCGGCGCCGCTGCGGGTCCTCGGCATCCGCCACCCGCTGGCCCTCGCCGCGACGTCGATCGACCTGCGGCCGGCCGGGGCCTACTCGCTCCGCGGCCATTCGATCGGCGGCTTCGGGAGCGTCACGACGAACAAGCTCGTGGCGACGCTCGCCGGCGAGCTGTTCGACAAGCAGGTCCAGGCCTACCCGCGCTACGGCTCGGAGAAGAAGGGCCTCCCGACGACCTACTACCTGACGATCGCCGACGCGCCGATCCGGCTCCATGCCGAGCTTGACCGGGTCGACTTGGTGCCGCTCCACGACGTCTCGGCCTTCGGCCTCGGCGACCCGCTGGCCGGGCTCGTCGAGGGCGGCGACCTGTTCATCCAGTCGCCGCTCGCGGATCCCGAGGCGATCTGGGCCTCGATCCCGGCCCGCGCCAGGGCGGAGATCCTGGCCCGGCACATCCGGGTGACCGCCCTCGACACGGCCGGCCTGGCCCTCCGCCACGCGCCGCGGGCAGACCTCCAGGTCCGGATGCAGGGCGTGGCCCTCGTCGGCGTCTTCCTCCGGGTCAGCCCGTTCGCCCAGCGCGCCGGCCTGGACCGCGACCAGCTCCTGGCCGCCGTTCGGGAGCGCCTCGGACGGTTCTTCGGCAAGCGCGGCGGCTCGGTCGTCGACGCCAACCTGGCGGTCATCGCGGAGGCCTACGACTCGCTCATCGACGTCTCGGCCGCGATCTCGACCTCCGGGATGGCGGCCGTCGAGCCGGAGCGCGAGGCGGTGCCGGCATGACGCCTCCGCGAGCCTCCAACAGCCTGACGGTCGCCGACTGCATGGCCGTCGAGCCGATCGTCATCCGGGCCGACGCCTCACTGACCGACGCGGTCGGGCTCATGGACCGACAGCACGTCCACGGCCTGCCGGTCGTGGACGCCTCGGGCTCGCTCGTCGGAGTCGTGTCGCAGACCGACCTCGCCCGGGCGCGCGCCACCGAGTACCTCTGGTCGAGCTGGCCGGGACTGGCGGTCCGCCACCTGATGACCACCCCGGCGATCACCGTTCGGCGCTCGACGCCGCTCGTCATCGCCGCCCGGAAGATGGAGCGCCACGGGATCCATCGCCTCGTCGTCGTCGACGACGCCGACGAGAGGGTCCCGATCGGCGTCCTGTCGATGACGGACCTCATCCACGCGATCGCCGAAGAGACAGGGGCCATGCGAGCCCCGGGAGCGTCCCGATGACCGACCTCGCCGATGTCGCCGTGCTCCGCAAGGAGCCCGGCGAGCCCAAGGACTTCCACGACGACCGCCTCGCGACGGTCGCCCCGGAGGTCCTCGACATCCACGCCTACGTCGAGGACTTCGGCCGCTCGGTCGTGCCGGCCTACCGCCAGGGGATCGCCGATCGCGAGCTGCCCGCCGATGCCGGCCTGGCGCGGAGCATCATCCCGCCCGGGACCGCCGCGGTCCGTGACTTCAGCCACCTCGCCCCGAAGATCCCGGACCTCATCGCCGAGAAGTGCGTCGGCTGCATGGCCTGCGTCAGCGCCTGCCCGGACAGCGCGATCCTCGGGATCGTGACGCCGCGGCCCGAGCTGGACACCCGGATCGCCTCGGCCGCGGGTGGCGACCTCATCCGCAAGGCCGCGCTCGAGTCGCACTTCGTCGACACCCAGAAGTACGGCGAGCTGCCGGCCCGCAAGGGCCTCGACCGGGGCGCCTTCGGGATCTTCGTCGACCCGGCCCACTGCAAGGGCTGCGCAGAGTGCGTCGACGTCTGCGTCGAGATGGGCCACGACGCGCTGTTCATGGCCGACAAGGTCGACGAGGAGCCGGGGACGGGCGTTGCGACGCTCGACCGCTACAACGCCGACTTCGCGTTCTACCGATCCCTGCCCCCGACGCCGCCGGCGTATCGCAACGACAAGGCGCTCGCCGACCTGATGCTCGGCGAGCACGCCATCGGCTATGTCGGTGGTGCCGGCTCGTGCGCCGGCTGCGGCGAGGGCAGCGCGGTCCGGATGCTCGTCGCCGCGACGCGCCAGGTGCATGGCCCCGAGTCGATGGGCATCGTCGCCGCCACCGGCTGCAACACGGTCTTTGGCAGCACGTATCCATTCAACCCGTTCCTGGTGCCGTGGACGAACTCGCTGTTCGAGAACGCTCCGGCGGTGGCCCTCGGGATCCGCGCCCGATGGGACGCGGCCGGCCACCCTGAGCGCCGGCTGTGGGCCCTCGGCGGCGACGGCGCGATGTACGACATCGGCTTCCAGGCCCTGTCGCGGATGGTGGCCTCGGGCGCGGACGTGAAGGCGATGGTCCTCGACACCCAGGTCTACTCGAACACCGGTGGCCAGGCGTCGACGGCGACGTTCGGTGGCCAGGTCACCAAGCTCTCGGCCTACGGCAAGGCCCTCCACGGCCGGCCTGAACGACGCAAGGAGCTGGCCCGAATCCTGTTGGCTCACGGCGAGGTCTACGTCGCCCAGACCACGCCCGCCCACCTCAACCACTTCTACCGAGCGGTCATGGAGGCCAACGAGTATCCGGGGCCGGCGGTCCTGGTCGTCTACACCGCGTGCATGCCGGAGCACGGCATCGCCGACGACGCCGCCACACGCCAGGCGAAGTTCGCGGTCGACTCGCGAGCCTTCCCGCTGTTCACGTACGACCCCCGGCGGGGGCCATCGCTCGCCGAGCGGCTCTCGCTCCAGGGCAACCCGGCAATCAAGGACGACTGGGCCAAGAACCCCGACGGCTCGGTCATCGACTTCCTCGCCTTCGCCCGCAGCGAGGGCCGGTTCGCCCAGCATTTCGCGGCGGACGGCACGCCGACACCCGAGATCCTCGGGACGCAGGACGACCGCCTCGCGAACTGGCACGAGCTCCAGGAGCTGGCCGGCATCCGGTAAGCCAATGACAGCCCGGAGGCGAGTGGCATCCGCGCGCCGGATGGCGCCCGACCGGGGTTCGCGGGCGGGCATGGCCCAGGTCGACCACCCGTCGCTGGGTCCCGCGGCGCTGTGCGCTCCGACGGATCCGGCAAGCCTCGGCTTCAGGACGACCGCCGACCTCCCGGACCTCGACGAGGTGGTTGGCCAGGACCGGGCGGTCGACGCCGTCGCGTTCGCCGTCGGGATGCACCGCGAGGGCTACAACCTCTACGCCCTCGGTCCGGAGGGGATCGGCAAGCAGCACGTCATCCGCGGCTACCTGGAGCGGCAGGCGGCGCGCCAGCCGCGACCCGACGACTGGGCCTACGTCAACCGCTTCGACAAGCCGCAGCAGCCGCGGTCCCTGCGCCTCCCGCCTGGCCGCGCGGCCGTCCTGGCCGGGCGGATGGAGCGGCTGGTCGGCGAGCTGCGGGCGACGATCCCCGCGGCGTTCGAGGCAGAGGCCTATCGCGAGCACCGGAGCGCGATCGAGGACGCCCTCAAGCAGCGCCGCGATGCGGCACTGGAGGCGTTCGATAAGACCGCTCGGGCGGCGGGCGTCGGGATCGTCCGGACGCCGCTCGGTCTGGCCCTCGGGCCGATCGTCGACGGCGAGATCGTGGACGCCGACCGATTCCGAACCCTCGCGCAGGACCGCCAGGCCGTCCTGCGCGAAGCGCTGCGAGCCCAGGGCCACGCCCTCGAGGAGCTGCTCCACCAGATCCCGGGCTGGGAACGCGAGACGCGGGACGAGCTCCAGAAGCTCGACCGCGACACGACCAGTCGGGCGGCCGGCCATCTGATCGCCGAGGTCCGCCGCGAGTTCGCCGACCTGCCCCAGGTCATCGAGTACCTCGAGGCGGTCGAGAAGGACGTGATCGAGTCGGCCGACGAGTTCGTGGCGGCTGCGTCGGGCGAGGCGGGGGCTGTCCCCGCGGCTCTTCGGGCGATGTTGCCCGAGGCGCCCGGCGGCGCCTTCCGACGCTACAAGGTCAACGTCCTCATCGACAGCCGCGAGGCTGCCGGCGCGCCGGTCGTCTACGAGGATCACCCGACCCAGCCCAACCTCATGGGCCGGGTGGAGCACAGCCCTCAGCTCGGGGCGCTCGTCACCGACTTCACGCTCGTCCGGCCCGGGGCGCTTCACCGGGCCAACGGTGGCTACCTCGTGCTCGACGCCAGGAAGCTGCTCGTCGAGCCCTACGCCTGGGATGAGCTCAAGCGTGCCCTCCGGGCCCGCGAGATCCGGCTCGAGCCGCTGGGCGTTCAGCTCGGGCTCATCCCGACCGTCAGCCTCGAGCCCGAGCCGATCCCGCTCGACGTAAAGGTCGTGCTCGTCGGCGACCGCGCGATCTACCACCTCCTCGCCGCGGCGGATCCCGACTTCCTGGAGCTGTTCAAGGTGCCCGCCGACTTCGACGAGCGCGCCGATCGAACGCCCGAGACGAACCTTCGCTACGCGCGTCTGCTGGCCACGATCGGCCGCCGCGAGTCCATCCGGGCGCTCGACGCGGGCGCTGTTGCGCGAGCCCTGGACGAGGCGTCCCGGCGGTCGGGCGACACGGCCAAGATCTCGACGAGCATGCGGAGCCTGACCGACCTCGTCCGCGAGGCTGACCACTGGGCAGCCGAGGCCGGCCACGAGGTCGTGACCGCGGGCGACGTCGAACGAGCGATCGAGGCCCAGCAGCGGCGGGCCGGTCGGCTCCGCGACCTCGTCCTCGAGGAGATCGTTGCTGGGACCGTCCACGTCGACGTCACCGGCGCCGCCGTCGGGCAGGTCAACGGCCTGTCGGTCGTCCAGCTCGGCGAGACGGTCTTCGGCCAGCCGTCGCGGATCAGCGCCAGCGTCCGACTGGGGCGGGGCGAGGTCGTCGACATCGAGCGCGAGGTTGATCTAGGCGGTCCGATCCACTCCAAGGGCGTCCTCATCCTCTCGGGCTTCATCGGCAGCCGGTACGCGGAGCGCGCGCCGCTGGCGTTCCACGCCAGTCTCGCCTTCGAGCAGTCCTACGGTGGGGTCGAGGGTGACTCGGCGTCGCTCGCCGAGGCCTGCGCCCTGCTCTCGGCCATCGCGCGCCTGCCCCTGCGCCAGGATCTCGCCGTCACCGGCTCGATCGACCAGCTTGGCGTCGTCCAGGCGGTCGGGGGGATCAACGAGAAGATCGAGGGCTTCTTCGACCTGTGCGCCGCCCACGGCCTGAGTGGCAGCCAGGGCGTCGTCATCCCGGCGACGAACGTCCGGCACCTCATGCTCCGCCAGCCCATCATCGACGCTGTCGCGGCCGGCCGGTTCGGCATCTATCCGGTGGCGAGCGTCGACGCCGCGATGGAGCTGCTGACCGGGCTACCGGCCGGCGCCGCCGCCGACGGCGGTGAGTACCCGGCGGGCTCGGTCAATGCCAGGGTCGGGGCCCGCCTCCTCGATCTCGCCGAGCGGGCGCGCCGGTTCGGCGCCGGTGCGGCGGTCGTCGGCCAGGCAGGTTCGGGGCCCGTGTCCTGATCGACCCGCCGAGGCGCCACTCACCCGCGGTCCGCCCGGGTGGAGAATGACGCCATGGCGACCCCCGAGGCGGCGCGCGGCGCCGCGACGCATGGGCCTGGGGCTGGCAAGCCAGCCACCGAGCCGCCGCAATCGCACGGACCGCTCTCGGACTCGGAGCTCCGGCTCATCGACGCCTACTGGCGCGCCGCGAACTACCTGTCGGTCGGGCAGATCTACCTGCTCGACAACCCGCTCCTTCGCGAGCCCCTGCGGGCCGAGCATGTCAAGCCTCGCCTCCTCGGCCACTTCGGCACTTCGCCCGGCCTGAACCTCCTGTACGCCCATCTCAACCGGGTCATCCGGAACTGGGACCTCGACGCGATCTGGATCACCGGTCCGGGCCACGGTGGCCCCGCGCTCGTCGCCAACGCCTACCTCGAGGGGACCTACGGCGAGGTCTACCCGAGCATGACCCGGGACGAGGCCGGGCTCCGGCGGCTGTTCCGGCAGTTCTCGTTCCCGGGCGGCATCCCGAGCCACGACTCACCCGAGCGGCCCGGCTCGATCCACGAGGGCGGCGAGCTCGGCTACGCGCTGGCCCACGCCTACGGGGCGGCCTTCGACAACCCGGACCTGCTCGTGGCCTGCGTCGTCGGCGATGGCGAGGCCGAGACCGGTCCGCTTGCCGGGAGCTGGCACTCGAACAAGTTCCTCGACCCGGCGCGCGACGGGGCGGTCCTGCCGATCCTCCACCTCAACGGCTACAAGATCGCCAACCCGACCGTCCTCGCCCGGATCCCCGACCAGGAGCTGCGCAGCCTGTTCGAGGGCTACGGCTATCAGCCGTTCGAGGTCTCCGGCGACGATCCGCCG
>DATEZX010000267.1:0-13411 GCA_035255225.1 Candidatus Limnocylindrales bacterium | reverse complement strand
GGCGAGCGACGTCCGGCCGTCCAGCCCGAACGGGTCCGGGACCCCCAGCCGGCGGCGCGGCGCGTCGGCGGGCACGTCGATCCCCCGGTAGCGAGGCAGGAAGACGTCCACCGGCGCCGCAAGCCGGGATTCCCCCACCTGGCCGGCGGCGCGGGCGAGCGCGTCGACCACGTCGGCGAGGCCGCCGGTCTTGGCCCACGGCTCGCACTCGGCGGCGATGAACGCGAGCCGGAGCGCCACGCCGCGAGCATAGCCGCGGTCGCGGGATCGCGACCCTCCGGGGCGGTTCGACGACCGGCGTGCCTAAACCGGTTTACACGCCGCGATTCCCGCGATTATCATCGGCCCCCGATGGAGCCCACGGTCCGGATCCCCTCGGCCCCGCCGAGCCATGTCCGCGTCCCGCCGGAGCTGGAGGGCCTCCGCCGCCTGGCCTACAACCTGTATTGGACCTGGCACCCCCGCGCCCGGGCCGTGTTCGCCCGGGTCGACGGGCTCGCCTGGGGCCGCCACCACTCGCCGATCCCGATCCTGACGGCGGGCGTCGACTGGGCGCCGCTGCTCGACAACCCCGACTTCATGACCGAGGCCAAGGCGGTCATCGCCGAGTTCGACCGCTACATGGCCAACGGGGCGGATCACTGGTTCCATCGCCGCCGCGGTCGCAGGCTCGACGGCCCCATCGCCTACTTCTGCGCCGAATTCGGCCTCCACGAGCGGCTCGGGATCTACTCCGGCGGCCTTGGCGTCCTGGCCGGCGACCACGTGAAGTCGGCCAGCGACATGGCCCTCCCGCTGGTCGCCGTCGGGCTCTTCTATCGCAATGGCTACTTCCGGCAGACGATCGACGCCGACGGCCACCAGGAGCACCGCTACCCCGACTACGACCCGCACCGCCTGCCGCTCAGCCGGGCCCTCGGTCGCGAGGGCGAACCGCTCTCGGTCATGGTCGAGCTGCCGGAGCGCGACGTCTGGTGCGACGTCTGGGTGGTTCACGTCGGGCGGGTGCCGGTCCTGCTCCTGGACACCGATACGCCGGCGAACGACCCGGCCGATCGGCCGATCACCCACATCCTGTATGTCCGCGGCCGCGAGATGCGCCTGTACCAGGAGCTGATCCTCGGCGTCGGCGGGGTCCGGGCCCTGCGGGCGCTCGGCATCCGGCCGGCGGCCTGGCACCTCAACGAGGGCCACTCCGCATTCCTGCTCGCCGAGCGGACCCGCGAGCTCGTCGCCGCGGGGGCCGACCTGGACGACGCCTTCGGGCGCGTGGCCCGCAACTCGGTGTTCACGATCCACACCCCCGTCTCGGCCGGCAACGAGCGCTTCGACGCCGACCTCGTGCGCCGCGTCGCGGGCCCGCTCCTCGACGGCGATGGACGGCCCGGCACCGGCGGCGTGCCGGTCGAGCGGCTGCTCGAGATCGGCCGAGGACCCGACGGCGACGCCGCGCAGTTCGACATGACGGCCTTCAGCCTCCGCCTCACGAACGGCGCCAACGCCGTCAGCCGGCTCCATGCCGAGACGGCCAACGCGACCTGGCAGGGAACCTCGCCCCACGAGATCATCGCGATCACCAACGGCGCCCACACGCCGACGTGGGTCGGCGGCGCGATCCGGGAGCTGTACGAGCGCTACCTCGACGCCGACCTGGACAACCTCGACGCGGCGTCGCACGCCTCGCGCTGGTGGGAGCGGATCGACCGGGTCCCGGCAGCCGAGCTCTGGGAGGCGCATCTCCGCCAGAAGACCGAGCTCGCTCTCTTCGCCAGAGGTCGCCTGCGGAACCAGTTCGCCCGGCTCGGCGAGCCGCCTCGTGAGCTCGAGGCGCTGGGAGAGGTCCTCGATCCGAGGACCCTCACGATCGGCTTCGCCCGCCGCTTCGCGACGTACAAGCGGGCCGGGATGGTCTTCACCGACGTCGATCGCCTGGCGCGGCTGCTGACGAACGCCGAGCGACCCGTCCAGATCGTGTTCGCGGGCAAGGCCCACCCGGCCGACCGGCCCGGCCAGGCCGTCATCCAGGAGATCTTCAGCCGCAGCCGGTCGGAACAGCTCCACGGTCGGGTCTTCATCCTCGAGGACTACGACATGCGGGTCGCGCGGTTCCTCGTGTCCGGCGTCGACATCTGGCTCAACAACCCACGCCGGCCGCTCGAGGCCTCCGGCACGTCGGGCATGAAGGCCGCCAAGAACGGGATCGTGAACGTCAGCGTCCTCGACGGCTGGTGGGACGAGGGCTGGACCGGCGACAACGGCTGGGCGATCGGTGGCCGCGAGCCCATGGCCGACGAGGCGGCCCAGGACTGGGCCGACGCGATGGACCTCTACCGGATCCTCGAGGACGAGGTCGTCCCGCAGTACTACGACCGCGACCGGAACGGGGTCCCGCAGGTCTGGATCGAGCGGATGCGGCGCTCCATCGCGACCAACCTGTGGCGCTTCTCGACGACCCGGATGCTCCAGGAGTACACCGAGCTGCTGTATCTCCCCGCGGCCGGGATCAGCGTGGAAGGAGACCTCAAGGCGGCCGCTCGATGAGCGGTCGGATCTCGCTGTCGCTCGTCCTCCACAACCACCAGCCGGTCGGCAACTTCGGGTGGGTCTTCGGCGAGGTCTACGCCAAGGCCTACGAGCCGATGGTCGCGGCCATCGAGCGCCATCCCGGCCTCCACCTCGGCCTCCACTACACCGGCCCGCTCCTCGAGTGGCTGCGGGCCGAGCGGCCGGAGTTCATCGCCCGCCTGCGAGCCCTGGTCGACAACGGCCAGGTCGAGATCCTGGGCGGCGGGCTGTACGAGCCCGTCCTCGCCTCGCTGCCGGAGCGCGACCGGATCGGCCAGCTCGAGCGGATGGCGGTCGCGATCGAGGCCGCCTTCGGCAGGCGACCGACCGGGGCCTGGCTCGCGGAGCGGGTCTGGGAGCCGGATATCCCGACGTCCCTGGTCGCCGCCGGCTACCGCTACACGATCCTCGACGACGCTCACTTCCGCGCGGCGGCGATCGCCGAGGACGCGATGTGGGGGCCGTACACGACCGACGACCAGGGCCGCCTGCTGACCGTGTTCGGCACCGAGCAGGGGCTTCGCTATCGCATCCCCTTCCAGCCCGTGGCGGCCGTCATCGACTACCTCCGCGAGCACGCCACCGAGGCCGGCGAGCGGGTCGGGATGATGGGCGACGACGGCGAGAAGTTCGGCTCGTGGCCGACGACGTGGGAGCACTGCTGGGGCCGTGGCCGCTGGGTCGAGGACTTCTTCGGGGCCCTGGAGGCGAACGCCGGCTGGCTGACGACCGTGCGCCCGAGCGACTGGCTCGGGGCGAATCCGCCGGTCGGTCGGGTGTACGTCCCGACGGGCTCGTACGCGGAGATGGGCGAGTGGGCCCTCCCGCCCGATGAGAGCGTGGCCTTCGCCGATGCCCTCCACCGCGCCGTCGCGACCGGTGCCCCCGAGGCTCGCTGGCTGCGGGGCGGCTTCTGGCGGAACTTCCAGGTCAAGTACCGCGAGATCAACGACCTCCACAAGCAGATGCTCCGTGTCTCGGCGGCGGTGGCCGCCATGCCCGACGGCGCGCCGCGGGAGGCCGCCACCGACCACCTGTACCGCGGCCAATCGAACGACTGCTACTGGCACGGCCTGTTCGGCGGGATCTACATCGCCCACATGCGGGCCGCGACGTTCGAGCACCTGATCGCCGCCGAGGACCTGGCCGACACGGCCCTCGAGGCCCTCGATGCCGCGGCGATCGCCGACCTCGACCTCGACGGGCGCGACGAGGTCCGCCTGGCGACGCCCGGCCAGGTCGTCACCGTCAAGCTCGACGAGGGCGCCGGCATCGGATCGTGGGACCTCCGCGCCGCCCGGCACGCCCTCACGGCGGTGCTCCGCCGCCGGCCGGAGCGATACCACGCCCTCCTGCAGGCCCACGAGGCCGCGCTCGCCGCCCCGCCGCCCGGGGGGACAACCTCGGGACACGGCACCGCCGCCGCCGGCGACCGCGACGGTCCTGGGGCCAAGGCCGCCGATCCCCCCGCCGAGGGGCCCGCCTCGATCCACGACCTCGTGCGGACCAAGGAGGTCGGGCTGGCCAACCTTCTCCGGTACGACGGCTACGAGCGGCGGAGCGGCCTCGTCCGCTCGCTGCCCCTCACGGTGACCGCTGCCGACTGGGCTGCCGGCGGCGGCGCCGATCTCGGGACCCCCGATGCCGCGGCACCGGTCGCCGAGCTCGGCGAGCGGCGCCTGGTCACGGTCAGCGAGACCTCGATCGACGGCCAGGCCGTCACGATCCGCCGCGAGCTGACGCTCGGCGGCGGACGCCTCGACCCGAGCCTCGGCCTCCGCGTGATCCTCGAGCACCGTGGGGATCGACCGCTCGGCGCGCGGATCGGGCTCGAATGGGCGGTGACGATGCTCGGCGGCGGTGGCAACCCGGCGGCGTGGTGGGAGGTCGAGGGCGTCCGCTCTCGGCACGACGGATCCGGCGAGGCGACCTCGGTCACCGAGCTGGCGCAGGGCAATGACTGGCTCGGCGTGGCGGTGACCACTCGAGCCGAGCCGGCCGCCGACGCCTGGTGGGCCCCGATCGAGACGATCTCGAACTCGGAGAACGGCTTCGAGCGCGTCTACCAGGGCGGGGCACTGCTCCT
This sequence comes from Candidatus Limnocylindrales bacterium, assembly GCA_035255225.1. Classification (GTDB taxonomy): domain Bacteria; phylum Chloroflexota; class Limnocylindria; order Limnocylindrales; family CSP1-4; genus UBA5189. The sequence goes on along the minus strand of DATEZX010000267.1, from coordinate 8,760 downwards.
GTCATGGCCGGTCGAGCTCCGGCCCGGCGGGCGCTGGTCGGCCGCGGTCGAACACCAGGCCCGGGTGGCGACGGAGCGATCCTGAGCGGGCCCAGACAGACCGTCAGCCCGCGGCCTGCGCGCCGACGGGCTGACGGACGAGAGTGTTTCGATTGAACAGGCTGATGGCCCCCGCGAGTCCGGGAGCCTGGGCCGGCCGCTGCCGGCGAAGCTCAGCTGAGGATCGGGTGCCCGATTCCGAAGTCCGGTCGCGTATCCGCGCCGAACATGGCGACGAGGATGTCCAGAACGGCGATGATCGAGACGACGATCCCGAGGACGAGGACGCCACTCATGGCTGGTGCCTTTCCCGGCCTGCTTGGTACAGTTGACTAGGCCAAGCAGACTGTACTTGGACTAACACTCTATGTCAAGACTTCCGGTCGAATCCCCTGCCCCGGCGCCGCCCTCCTCGAGAGGCGCCCTCGACGTCGAACGCGACTCCGACGTCCCGATCTCGACCCAGATCTACTGGCAGCTCGCCTACCAGATCGATTCGGGTCGCCTCCAGCCCGGCGAGCGGCTCGCCCCGGTCCGGGAGCTCGGCGCCGCGCTGCGCGTCAACCCGAACACGATCCGGGCGGTCTACCGCCGCCTCGCCGATGCCGGCTACGTCTCCAGCCGCCACGGTGCCGGCACGGTCGTCGCCGACCGGCCGCCCAAGCGCCGCCCGCCCGAGGTCCTCGGCGCGATCGTCTCCGAGATGCTCCGCCGGGCGGTCCAGGCAGGCTTCACGCCCGACGAGGTCGCCTCCGCGACGTACGCGGCGGCGACCGAGCGGAAGCGTCCGGGCCGCCAGGTCCGGGTCCTGTTCGCCGAGTGCACGAGCGCCGATGCGGGCTACGACGCCGAGCGACTGAACACCGAGTTCACCGGCCAGATCGAGGCCGAAGGGACGCTTCTCGACGAGATCCCGGATCGCCTCGAGCGATTCCACTACGACCTCGTCGCGACGACGACCTTCCACGCGGACGAGGCCCAGGCGCTGGTCGGCGGCCGGGCGCCGGTCGTGGCGATGCTCGTCGGGCCGGGCTACGTCGAGCTGGTCCACGAGATCGCCGCCCTCCCCGAGGGCTCGCGGGTCGGCGTCGTGTGCGCCTCCGCTCGCGGCGCGGAGAGCATCGCCGAGACGCTCCAGATCGCCGGCACGAAGGGCGTCGACATCGTGGCCGCGACCGTCGGCGACGAGGCCCGGCTGCGGGTCGTCGACGAGTCGGCCGACCTGGTCCTCATGTCGCGCGACGCACTGAACGAGGGCCTCGAGAGCCGCTTCCGCAAGCCGGACCGGATCCGGCGCTGGACCTACGAGTTCGACCCGGCGGGCCTCGAGATCCTGAGGCGGGCGATCGATCATGCGGCCAGCGAGCGGCGAGGAGAGGCCCCTGTCCAGGCGTGACATCCTTGGCCGGATGCGGGCGATCCCCCTGGCGCGCTCGGCACGGCGCCGGCTGAAGCTCGAGCCACCGATCCTCGATACGACGGGCACGCTCGATGCCCGCGACACGGCCGCGGCGCGGCGAGTCGCCGCCCAGGTCAACCGCGAGCGTCGCGCTGCCGCCGCATCGGCCGCCTCCGCGGATGGCTCGGAGGCGGCCCCGGCTGCGGGCCCTCGACCCGCTCACGAGGCCCCGGTCCCGGCGCCACCGCTCGTCGGCGCGGGGGACCTCATCGCCCTCGCGGCGCTGGATGCCGTGCTGCACCGGGTCGTCGAGGAGGAGCGCGCGAACGCCGGCCTCGACGAGGCGGCGCGGCGAGCGCGAGAGGCGATCGGCGCTCGCGCGACCGACGGAGTGGAGCAGGCGTGGGTCACCGAGTTCGGCGGCGAGGCGGAGCGCGCGGCCGCGCCCGATCTCGCTCCCGATCCCGTTCGCCGGACGCGCGAGGCCCCGGCGGGCGGCGACGTGGCCACCGAGCTCCTCGTCCTGGCAGCGCTCAACGACGATCCGGCGGTGGCGCCGCTCCGCGAGCTCGTGGACGATCGCCCGCTCCGGCGCTCGACCGACTACACCCGTCTCGTGTCCGAGCTCGAGCGCCAGCTCGCCGCGAGCCCCGCCGCCACGGCGGCCGGCGAGGGCCGGCGGCGCCGGGCGGGCGAGCCCGGCACGTTGCCTGAGCGCCTGCGGGCGCCGATGCGCTACGCGCCCGAGTCGCTCCACGGCCAGCTGCGCTGGATCAGGGATCACTGGCCGGAGCTGCTCGAGCGCGACCCGGCCCTGGCCGAGCGCGTCGCGCTGGCGCTCGACGTCCTCGCCGAGGAGGCCCGGGCCCTCGAGCTCGCCGCGGCCGCCCGCGCCGCGTTCGGGGGGCCGGTCGCGGCCGAGGCCCCCGACTACCGTGGCCTCGACGCCGAGCCGGAGGCGTTCTCTCCCGACACCGAGTGGATGCCGAGCGTCGTCCTCGTCGCGAAGTCGACGTACGTCTGGCTCGAGCAGCTCTCACAACGCCACGGCCGCTGGATCCGGACCCTCGCCGACGTGCCGGATGACGAGCTGGATCGCGTCGCGGCGGAGGGCGTCACCGGCCTGTGGCTCATCGGCCTGTGGCAGCGGAGCGCGGCCTCGGCGGACATCAAGCGCCGCCGCGGCGACCGCGACGCGGTCGCCTCCGCCTACTCGGTCGACGAGTACCGGATCGCCGACGACCTCGGCGGCGAGGCCGCCTACGAGGACCTGAAGGCGCGGGCGGCCGCGCGAGGCGTCCGGATGGCGGCCGACATGGTGCCGAACCACATGGGCCTCGACTCGCGCTGGGTCGTCGAGCACCCCGAGCGCTTCATCTCGCTGCCCGAGGCGCCGTTCCCGGCGTACTCGTTCAGCGGCCCGAACCTGTCACCCGATCCGGACGTCGAGATCACGATCGAGGACCACTACTGGGACAACACGGACGCGGCGGTCGTGTTCCGACGCCGCCAGCTCGGCGGGCCCGGCGCCGGCGAGACACGCTACCTGTACCACGGCAACGATGGCACCTCGTTCCCGTGGAACGACACGGCCCAGCTCGACTACCTCCGCGCCGACGTCCGCGAGGCCGTCATCGCGACGATCCTCGATGTCGCGCGGCGGGCCCCGATCATCCGGTTCGACGCGGCGATGGTCCTCGCCCGCCGCCACATCCGCCGCCTGTGGTATCCCCGGCCGGGCGAAGGTGGCGCCATCCCGTCGCGGGCCGAGCGCGCCATGTCGGACGCCGAGTTCAACGCCCGGATGCCGGCCGAGTTCTGGCGCCAGGTCGTCGATCGGGTCGCCGCAGAGGCCCCGGGGACGCTGCTCCTGGCCGAGGCGTTCTGGCTCCTCGAGGGCTACTTCGTGCGAACCCTCGGGATGCACCGGGTCTACAACTCGGCATTCATGCACATGCTCCGCGACGAGGACAACGCCGGCTACCGGCGGGTCATGAAGGACACCCTCGAGTTCGACCCGCGGGTCCTCCAGCGGTTCGTGAACTTCATGACGAACCCCGACGAGCGGCCCGCCGCGGAGCAGTTCGGGACCGGCGACAAGGCCTTCGCGGTCGCCACCCTGCTCGCCACGCTGCCCGGCCTGCCGATGCTCGGGCACGGCCAGGTCGAGGGTCTCCGGGAGCGCTACGGCCACGAGTTCCGGCGAGCCCGCTGGGACGAGCCCGTCGACCGGCCGCACCTGGAGCACTGGCAGCGGACGATCGTCCCGCTCCTGCGGCGGCGCGCCGAGTTCTCGGGCACGGACACCTTCCATCTCTACGACGCGACCGACGACGACGGCTCGGTCGTCGAGGACGTCTATGCCTTCTCGAACGCCGGCCGCGCGGACGCCGCGCGGCACACCCTCGTCGTCGTCCACAACGGCCCCGCGGAGACCGACGTCACGATCGATCGTTCGGCGGCAGCACGGCGGGCCGGGGCCGGCGGCCACCTGGAGCGAAGCCGCCTGGGAGGTGACCTCGACCTCCCGCCTGACGATCGATCTGCCGTCCGTTTCCTCGATGCCCGTACGGGCTGGCAGCACGTCCAGACCGCTGGCGAGCTGCGGGAGCGGGGACTGCGTCTCCACCTCGGTCCGTACGAGGCGCGGGTCCTCGACGTCGAGGCCGTCCCGGCGACCACGCCGGCAGGCGGCGCGGAGCAGGCAGGCGGTCCAGAGCCGCTTGTGCGGAAACCGGTGGCCGCGAGGAAACCGGTGGCCGCGCGGGACGCAGCAACGCGAACCGCCCCAGGAGCTGCGTCGGGCTCCGTGCCGCGTCGGCGGCCCGCACTTCCGCGATCACACGCGCAACCTTCCCCTGAGGAAGGACCGCCCGAGTCGTCCGAGCCGGTGCGCCGGCCTAGCCGCCGGCTCCGCGGAGGGCGCGAGGAGGCCTAGACCCGGCCGCCCGACACGGCGGGAGAGCGTCAGCCGAGGAGTGTCAGCCGAGGGAGCGTCAGCCCGGAAGGTTGAGCGCGCGCCTGAGCAGTGGCAACGGCAGCTTCCCGCCAGAGATGATCGACTCGAGATGGGCCCGGTAGTTGAAGCCCGGCGTGGCGCCGTAGCCGCCGACGATCGGGCCCGCTCGCACGGCTGACCCCCCACCGGCGCCCGCGGCGACGGCCGCGTGCCGCCGTGCCTGGGCCTCGATGTCCCACATGGCCATCGAGCCGATGAAGTACGTCGAGAGCTGCGTCGAGGTCAGTCGCGCCCGGTCGTACTTGCCGCGGGCCTCGGCCTCCTCCTGCCACGCGCCATCGACCATCAGCGCGATGGCCTCGTCGCTGGTCATCCCGAGGGTGTGGATCCGGACGTCGATGATCGCGTTCACGATCGCCCGGAGGTAGTACTTCCAATGGGCCAGCCAGAGCGTCGGGTCGTCCGCGCCGAAGCCGAGGTCGAGCATGACCTGGGTGACGTAGACCGCCCAGCCCTCGGCGTACGGGCCATCGCCGTAGACCTGCCGGACGATCGAGGGTGCCCGGTTGCCGTAGACCCCCTGGAGGTAGTGGCCCGGCACGGCCTCGTGAATCGTCAGCAGCGTCAGCTGCCGTCGGTGGTGCTCCCGGAGGAACGACTCCACGCGCTCCGGTGGCCATGACTCGTTCGGCGGCGTGATCGAGTAGAACGCCTTCTGGCCGCGATCGAACGCCCCGGGCGAATGGAGCATCGCTCCCGCGAAGTTCCGCAGGAACCTTGGCGTCCACTGGATCTGGAGCGGCTCGTCGGACAGTCCGATGACGCCTCGCGCGCGGCAGAAGGTCTCGATCCGGGCGAGCTCCTCCCGGCAGGTCTCGAGGAGCCGGTCGGCCGGCGGGTGGTCGATGACGACCGCGGAGAGCACCTCGCGGACGACCTCGTCGTCGCCGGCCGGCATCTCGCGATCGCCGCACCACGAGGGCCACAGCTCGCGGGCCAGTCGCGCCATCTCGGCCCGGACGAGCGGGTACTGCGCCTCCGCGCTGGCCAGCACGCGCTCGGGCGTCATCGTCGGGTCGCTGAAGGCGTGGGCCAGCCGCTCCGCGAAGCGGGCCTGACCGAGACGGCCCTCGCCCTCGGCCGCGGGGAGCACGACGTGCCTGAGGAAGTCCCGCAGCTCGTCGAGCGCCGCTCGCCCGGTCGCCGCGGCCGCGTCGAGCCGGGGCCGGAGTCGTTCGACCGCCGCGTCCGCCTCGTTCGCCCCGGCGAGGCCGAGGCCCTCCGCGATGAGGTCCTCGATGCCGGCGAGGTTGAGGAGGGCGATGTCGGCGTGGAAGCGCGAGACGGGCACGCCGGCGGCGCCGCTCGTGAGCCGCCCGCTCGCCGCCTCGACCACGCCGGGGATGCCCTCGAGCCGCCCGGCGAACGAGGCCAGCCGGGCGGCGGGCGGCGCGAACTCTCGCGCCAGGAGCGTGAACAGGCCGTCCCCGAGGCGGTAGACCCACGTCATCGGGTCCCACGCGTCCGCCGCAAAGTGAGCCTCGTACGCTCGATCGCCGAGCTCGAGCAGCAGGCGATCCCGATCGATCGACTCGTCGGCGGTCAGGTCCCCCGGTGGGATCGCCTCGAGCCGGCTGCGCCAGCGCTCGACGAACACCAGGCGGGCGGCGATCCCATCACTGGACCAATCCGGCCAGCGAGCGTCGTGGTCATGGACGCCGGCGTTGGTGGCCTCGAGCGGATCGAGCCGGAACGACTCGGCGATGAACTCGCGGGCCAGCTCGTCGAACGCAGTCATGCCGGCGGACGGTAGCATCCGGCGATGGTCGAGCGCTGGGTCCGCCCCGTGACCCTCGAGGGTCGGATCGTGCGCCTCGAGCCGCTGTCTGAGGCTCATCTCGAGGGCCTGGCGGACGTGGCCTTCGATCCAGCGATCTGGCGCTGGACGGTCGCCCGCCCGACCGACCTAGACGGGCTGCGGGCCTGGCTCGAGGCGGCCCTGCGCAACCGGGAGACCGGCCTGGAGGAGCCGTTCGCGACCGTCGAGCAGGCGTCGGGTCGAGCGATCGGCAGCACCCGCTTCCTGTCGATCGTCCCCGAGCACCGCCGGCTCGAGATCGGCTGGACGTGGGTGGCCGGGCCGTGGCAGCGACGGGGCGCCAATCGGGAGGCGAAGTACCTGCAGCTGCGCCACGCCTTCGAGGTCCTCGGCGCGAACCGGGTCGAGTTCAAGACCGACTCGCTCAACGAGAAGGCCAACCCGGCGCTGCTCGCGATCGGTGCGACGTTCGAGGGCACCTTCCGGAACCACATGGTCATGCCCGGCGGCCGGCTGCGGCACTCGAACTACTACAGCGTCATCGTCGAGGAATGGCCGCGGGTCAAGGCGGCGCTCGAGGCGAGCCTCGCGCGGCGCGTCGCGGACGCGCCGGACGGCGTGCGATGATCGACTAGCCGGACCGCCACCGGCCGCCTGGGGAGGCATCGCCATGATCGATCTGCTGGTCAAGGTCCTCATCAACGCCGCCGCGGTCTACGTCGCGGTCGTGCCGCCGCTCAACCAGTGGACCCAGATCAAGTTCCCGGCCGCCGAACAGGTCCTCAACCTCGGGCCGGACTGGTGGAAGCTCCTGGCCGTGGCCCTGATCCTGGCCCTGGTGAACACGTACATCCGGCCGATCGTCAAGGCCCTGTCGTTCCCGATCACGCTCCTGTCGATGGGCCTGTTCACGTTCATCCTGAACGCCCTGCTGCTCCTGCTGGTGGCCCTCGTCTCGGATGCGTTCAAGCTCGACTTCAAGATCGGCGGCTTCCCGCCCGACCTGACGGCGGACGCCTTCGTCGGAGCCCTCGTCGGCTCGATCGTCATCAGCGTCGTGTCGATGATCCTGGGCATGGCCAACCGGGGGCGGCGGCTGGTCGGCTAGCCGCCTAGACTTCCGCCGATGGGTGCCGTCGACACGATGGAAGTGTTCTTCGAGAAGCTCAACGAGGGCGACCGGACCGGCGCCGTCGCGCTCATGGACGAGCGCGTCGAGATGCGGGTCCACGTCGGCGACAACGCCCGGACGCTGCGCGGCGTCGAGCAGGTCGGAGGCTGGTTCCTGCGAGCCGAGCCGGGCCTGAAGATGATCCCGGGCGACGTCCGCGACCTCGGGGCGACCTACCAGGCCGACATCCTGTCGGTCCGACCGGGCGCGACCAGCCAGCACCTCGATGCCTCGTTCCGGGTCGAGGCCGGCAAGATCACGAGCATCAACCTCGCCCCCCGCTAGGCGGGCCTGCGCCGCGCCCGCTGCGATTCGCGCGGGCCAGGCGGCGCCTCAGCCCGACGCGCCGGGGATCGTGCTCGGGGCGACCGCCGGGATCACGATCTGGTCCCCTGCGTTGATCTTGTCCGGGTTCGGGAACTTGTCCTTGTTCGCCGCGATCAGGGCGTTGAAATCCACACCGAACTTCTTGGCGATCCCGAACATCGTGTCGCCGGACTTGACCGTGTAGAGGAACGGCGTCGCGGTCGGGAGCTCGCTCGGCCCGACCGATCCCCCACTCGGCGCGACGGACGCCGGGACGACGCTCGGGGTCGGCGACGCCACGGTGCCCGGGCCGACGAGGCCGAGGAGCTGGGGCAGGAAGAACAGCGCCGCCGCGGCGAGCAGGAGCGCGAGGAGGCCCAGCGCGATCGACGGCAGGGCAGCCGAGGACCACGCGCGCGAGCGGAGGGTTGGGTAGGCCTCCAGGCGTCGCGGACGCTCCCACGACGGCGCCCCGATGTCGCGCTCTGGCGCCATGCGGTCGGAGCCGGCCTCGAGGCGCTCGCGGCGCCGAAGTCGCGGCGCGGCGGCCATCGCCTCATCCTCGTCGGCCGCCTCGTCGAGGTCGTGGGCGCGTTCCTCCGCGTAGCGCGGTCGCTCGTCGTAGCGCGGCTCTGGCTCGTCGTCGCCGGGCCCCTGGTCGGGCTCTCGAGACCGGTCGGCGGGCTGGCTCCCCTGGGCTGAGCCAGCGCTCGCTTCCCGGCCGCCGGCTCCGGCCTGGTCGGAGGCGAGCCGGTCAGCGAAGCTGCCTGCCAGGCCGCCGACCATGCCGCCCGCAGCCGTGCCCGCGGCGGGGCCGCTATCGGCGTCCTGGCCGCCGCTGCTCCGCGGGGGCGGGGCCGCCGTGGGCCCGGAGCCGGCCCCGCTCAGCCATGGCGGCGGGGCGGCCCAGGTCCCGCGCGAGCCGCGCCTCGGGGGCCGGTCATCGACGATGGGCGGCCCGCCCTCGTCGTCCTCGTCGGATTCCGCGGGCGGGAGATCCGCCGTCCGGGCCCGCGCGGCCTCGCGGCGAGCCCAGTCCTGGAACGTCGGGCAGACCGGGAACGCCG
>DATEZX010000266.1:0-6119 GCA_035255225.1 Candidatus Limnocylindrales bacterium | reverse complement strand
GTGGCTCAGAGTCGAACGCGAGCCGCGTCCGATGGAGTGGCGCCCTGCCCCGCGTGAGCGAGGGCAGGGCGCTTCATCATGCTGCGAGACGCGTCAGCAGCCGCCGACAGAGCCGGCGGTGACGCCCTTGCAGAGATCGGCCTTGGTGATCCAGCCGGCATCGAGGACCACGTTGAGGTTGTCCTTGGTGATGGCCTGCGGGGTGAGGAAGATCGAGCTGACGGTGTTCTTGCCGGGCGTGGTGAACTGCGACGTGCCGGTCACCTTGCTCGCATCGGCGTTGTTGCAGAGCTGGATGGCGGCCTTGCCGGCGGCATCGCCGAGGAGCCGGGCATCCTTCCAGACGTCGACCGTCTGGGTGCCGAGGGCGACCCGGTTGAGGGCGGCCTTGTCGCCGTCCTGACCGGACACCGGCACCTTGCCGGCGAGGCCCTGGGCCTGGAGGGCCGCGATCACGCCGCCGGCCATGCCGTCGTTCTCGACGAAGGCGATGTCGATGGCGTTGTTGTTCGCGGTCAGGAACTGCGTCATCTCGGTCTGGGCCTTGCCGGGATCCCAGTTGTCGGTGTAGGTCTCACCGACGTTCTTCAGGGTCGCCGAGCTCTGACCCTTCTCGGGCAGGCCTGCCTCGACCATGCCGGCGCGGAGGAAGTCCGCGTTGGCGTCGGCGCTGTTGCCCTTGATGACGACGAAGTTGCCCGAGTTCTTGACGGCCAGGAGGGCCTGGGCCTGCAGCTTCCCGACGAGCTTGTTGTCGAAGGTGATGTACAGGACCTTCGGATCCTCGATGAGGCGGTCGTAGGCGATGACGGGCACGTTGGCCTGGAGGGCCGCCGTGACCGCCGGCTTGATGGCCGTGCCGTCCTGGGCCAGGATGATGACGACCTTTGCGCCCTGCGAGATCAGGTTGGCGACGTTGGACGTCTGGGTGTCGGCGGACGACTTGGCGTCATTCGAGATGTACTTCCCACCGCCGGCCGCGATGGCGGCCTTGATCGCGGGCTCATCCCACTTCGCCCACCGCTCCTCCTGGTAGTTGTTCCAGGACACCCCGATGGTGCAGCCAACCGCGGTCGGACCCGAGCCGCCCGGAGCGGTGCTCGAGCCTGACGAAGCTCCCGTGTTGCAGGCCGCGACGGCGACTACGGTCATCGCAAGCAGTGCACCGAGTCTGCGAATGTGCATGTGTCTGTCTCTCCTCCTTAACGGTTACGAGCCAGGTGCGTCGTGAGTCCCGTCAGTCCGTACCTCCTTCTCCCTCGTGGTGTGCGCTCGCCTGGAGACACGAGGCGAGACCCGGAATGCCGGGACCTCCCGGCGCATTGTGCCGCGCCGAGGGGCGGCTTGAACATCCCGCGCGCGCATTTCTCCCGCCGGAGCCGTCGTCGCCGCCGCGGTCGGAGCGGCCGCGAAGCGGACCGCGGCACGGGGCCGCCGCGCCGCACTCGCTCGGGGACGGAGGCGCGCCGCGGGATCGTCGAGGAACGGATCGAAGGCCAGCTCGGCGGCCCCGATCAGTGCGGCGTCGACGCCCAGGTCGGCCGGGACGACGCGGACGAGGGCGCGGGGCGCGGCCAGCGCGCGGGCCCGGAGGCGCCGCTCGACCGTCGAGCCGACGAACGGCAGGATCCGCCCGAACAGGCCACCGAGGATGACGAGCCGCGGGTCGAAGATGTTCACGAGGCCGGCGAGGCCGGAGCCCAGCCAGCCGCCGGTCGCCTCGAGCGCGCCGATCGCTGTGGCATCGCCGGCCGCGGCCTCGGCAAGGAGGCGGTCGACCGCGTCGCGGCCGCCGTCGGCCGGCAGGCCGGCCCGAGCAAGGAGGGCGCCCTCCCCGATCTCGGTCTCCCAGCAGCCGACCGACCCACATCGGCACGTTGCGCCGCTTGGGTTCACCGGCACGTGCCCGATCTCGCCGGCATACCCAGCGACCCCGGTCAGCGGCCGACCGCCGGCGATCACGCCCCCACCGACGCCGACCTCGCCCGACACGAACACGACGTCGTCCACGTCCCGCGCCGAGCCGCGGCGGTGCTCGGCAAGGGCCCCCAGATCAGCCTCGTTGGCGACATAGATGGGTGCCCGGGGCTCGAGCGCCTCGGCGATCCGGGCGGCCAGCGGGACGTCGTGCCAGCCGAGGTTCGGCGCGCTGGCGACGAGGCCGTCGTCGTGGCGGACGATGCCGACCACGGCCACGCCGACGCCGACGAGGCGCGAGCGCTCGTCGAGCGCCTCAACGAGAGGCGCGGCGAGCCCCGCGAGGTCGGCCACGGTCTCGTCGACCGACAGCCCGCCTCGGGGCCGGTCGATCCGAGTGCGGGCGAGGACATCGCCACCGAAGCCGACGAGCGCCGCGGCCAGCGAGTCGACCGCGATCTCAAGCCCGAGGGCGACGACCGCGCGCGGCTCCGGCCGGACGATCGGTGAGGGTCGCCCCGGGGCGCCCTGGGAGGGCCCGCGCGCCTCGCGGGCGAGACCGGCGTCGATGAGCTCGCGCGTCAGCTCGCGGATGGCGCTGCGGGTGAGGCCAGTGCGGGTCACGAGCTCGGAGCGCGACGATGCGCCACCGAGGTGGAGCTCGTGGACGATTGAGCTCAGGTTCGCCCGGCGAACGGTTTCGCTGCGCTGACCGACGGACTGCCGTCTCATCGGGCGGAGTTTGTGTTCCTCCCGTCGAAATCCGCGTGCTAGGCTCCGTCATCGCTCCCGCGGTGTCAAGATTCGGGCGACCCTCGGGCCCCGTGACCGCCGCGGCGACGGCCGTGCCAAGCGCCCGCGGACCCCGGGTCGGTGGCGGCAGGAGGTGGCGATGCACGCGCTCGAGGGCAGGGTCGGACTCATCACCGGGGCGAGCAGCGGGATCGGGGCCGCGACGGCCCATCGACTGGCGGCCGAGGGCGCGACGCTCGCGCTCGGCTCGCGAAGTGGCGCGAACCCCGGGGTCGACGGCGCGCTCGCGCGGCCGGCCGACGTCCGGGACCTCGCGGCGCTGGAGCACCTCGCGAACGAGGCCGTGGAGCGCTTCGGCAAGCTCGATTTCGTCGTAGTCAACGCCGGCGTCGGGTCGTACGGCCCGTTCCTTGATCTGCCACGGGAGGAGATGGACGAGATCATCGACGTCAACGTGAAGGGCGCCCTCTACACGATCCGCGCGACGCTCCCCCATCTCCTGAAGAGCGACGCCGCAGACGTCGTGACCGTCGCCAGCGAGGCCGGCCGGCGGGGGCTGCCCTTCGAGGCGGTGTACTGCGCCTCGAAGTTCGCCCAGGTCGGGCTGACCGCCGCCCTCGATCACGAGCTGCGTGAGCGCGGCGTCCGCTGCACGAACGTCTGCCCGGGCGGCGTGGCGACCGAGTTCGCGATGGGCCGGGGCCGAACGAAGGACATGCCGGCCCTCGCCGGGATGATGCGGCCCGAGGACGTCGCCGAGATCGTGGCCTTCGTGCTGACCCGACCCCGGAGCCACCGCATCCTCGAGGTCGCCCTCCGCCCGGTCACCGAGACGTCCTGGGGCTGAGGTCGACCGATGGCGTCTTCCCGGAAGCTACGCTGGGGAATCCTCTCCACCGCGGACATCGCCCGGAAGAAGGTCATCGCCGGGATGCGGCGCGGCGAGCGGAGCGAGGTCGTGGCGATCGCCTCACGTGACGCCGGGGCCGCCCGGCGGGTCGCGACCGAGCTGGGCATCCCGCGGGCTCATGGTTCCTACGAGGCGCTCCTCCGCGATCCCGATGTCGATGCGGTCTACATCCCGGTCCCGAACCACCTCCACGCCGAGTGGACGATCGCGGCTGCGCGGGCCGGCAAGCACGTCCTGTGCGAGAAGCCGCTGGCTCTGACCGCCGACGTCGCCCAGGAGATGGTCGACGCTTGCCAGGCCTCGGGCATCCTCCTGATGGAGGCGTTCATGTACCGCCTTCACCCGTCATGGCTCAAGATCCGCGAGCTGGTCGCCGACGGTTCGATCGGCCGGCTCCGGGCGATCGATACGTGGTTCTCATACTTCAACGACGACCCGGACAACATCCGCAACCAGCGCGAGGCGGGTGGCGGCGCCATGTACGACATCGGCTGCTACGCGGTCAACGTCTCCCGGATGCTGTTCGGGAGCGAGCCACGCCGGATCTCGGCCTCGGTCGAGCGCGACCGGCTGCTCGGAGTCGACGTCCTGACGACCGGCATCCTGGAGTTCGACGGCGGCGTCGCGACGTTCGGCTGCTCTACTCGGGCCGAGCCCGATCAGCGCGTCTCGATCTACGGCGACCGCGGCCGGATCGCCGTCGAGATCCCGTTCAACATCCCGCCCGACCGCCCAACCCACGTCTTCCTGACCCGCGGTGGCGACCCGCCGGTCGCGCCGGCGACGGAGCGCCTGACCTTCGACATCTCGGACCCCTACGGCTGCGAGGCCGACGCCTTCGCGGCCGCCGTGCTCGACGGCGAGCCGCTGCCCGTGCCGGCAGCCGACGGGGTGGCGAACCTGCGGGTCATCGAACGGATCCTCGAGCTCGGCGACTAGCGGCGATGCCGCGGCGCGGCCCCCTCCTCGGCCTCGCCGCTGTCGTCGTCACTGCCGTGCTCGTGGCGGGCGCCGCCGTCGGCACGGGAGCCTGGAAGCCATTCGGTGGCGGTGCGGGTCCGGGGCCGCGGTTCGTCGACGAGGCGGTGGCCTCGGGACTGGCGTTCACCTACGACGGCCCATTCGAGTACGCAGCGGGCGGCGGCGTCGCCGCCTTCGACTGCGACGGCGACGGCCGGCCGGAGCTGTACCTCGCGGGCGGCGCCGGGCCGGCGGCGCTGTTCCACGACGACAGTCCGATCGGCGGAGCGCTGCGATTCACCCGTCTACCCTCGCCGGCGACGGACCTCACAGGCGTGACGGGCGCCTACCCGATCGACGTCGACGGCGACGGCAACGTCGACCTCGTCGTCCTGCGGAACGGTGAGAACATCGTGCTCCGCGGGCTCGGCGGCTGCCGATTCCAGCGTGCCAACGAGGCTTGGGGGCTCGCCGGCGGGAGCTACCACACGATGGCCTTCGCGGCCACCTGGGAGCGCGGCCAGTCGTGGCCGACGGTCGCCTTCGGCGACTACGTCGACCAGTCAGGCCCGGGCGGGACCGCGTCGTGCGAGCCGAATGAGCTCGTCCGCCCGGTAACGGCGGGCGGTACGACGTGGGGGTCGCCGGTCGCCCTCAAGGGCTGGTGCACGCAGTCGCTGCTGTTCAGTGATTGGAGCCGATCCGGGCGTGCCGACCTGCGTGTCAGCAACGATCGCCACTACTACCGGACGACGGACGGCTCCGAGCAGCTCTGGCGGATCGACCCTGGTGCCGCGCCGGTCGCGTACACGGCGACGGACGGCTGGCAGGTCGTCCAGGTCGAGGGGATGGGCATCGCGTCGTACGACCTGACCGGCGACGGCTATCCGGAGGTCTACCTCACGAGCCAGGCGGCGAACCGCCTCCAGACGCTCGCCAACGGGTCGGCCCAGCCGATCTACCAGGACATCGGCGCGACGCGCCACGTGAACGTCGCCCACCCGTTCACCGGGGACGTGAACCTGCCGTCCACCTCGTGGCATCCCGAGTTCGCGGATGTCAACAACGACGGCCTCGTCGATCTCCTCGTCACGAAGGGAAACGTCACCGACCAGCCGGACTTCGCGATCAAGGACCCAACCGATCTCCTCCTCAGCCAGCCGGACGGGACCTTCGCCGAGGCGGCCGATGCCGCCGGGATCGTCCGGTTCGACCGGGGCCGCGGCGCGGCCCTCGTCGACCTCAACCTCGACGGTCGGCTCGATCTCGTCGAGGTCTTCTACGGCGCACCCGTCGGGCTGTGGCGGAACGCCGGCCCGGTCGGCGGCGGCGACGCCGGTCACTGGCTCGAGCTGCGGCTCCTGCAGGACGGCCCGAACCGCGATGCGATCGGGTCGTGGATCGAGGTCCGGTTCGGGTCGACGGTGATCCGAAGAGAGGTCACGATCGGCGGAGGCCACGCCAGCGGCCAGCTCGGATGGATCCACGTCGGTCTCGGGTCGGCCACGACGGCGCAGATTCGCGTCCAGTGGCCCGATGGAATCTGGGGACCGGACCAGACCGTGGCCGCCGACGGCTT
>DATEZX010000265.1:0-3815 GCA_035255225.1 Candidatus Limnocylindrales bacterium | reverse complement strand
TCGATCCGCCCGTCCGGGGTCCGGTTGAACGGCAGGCCCATGTGCTCGAGCTCGATGACCGTCTCGATGGCCTCCCGCGCCAGGACCTCGGCCGCGTCCTGGTCGACGAGGTAGTCGCCACCCTTGACGGTGTCGAACATGTGCCACTCCCAGTGGTCCTCCTCCTGGTTCCCCAGGGCGGCGCACACCCCGCCCTGCGCGGCGCCGGTGTGGGAGCGGGTCGGATAGAGCTTGGTCAGCACGGCCGCGTCGACGCCCGCCTTCGCAAGCTCGACGGCGGCCCACAGCCCGGCGCCGCCTGCGCCGACGATCAGCGCATCGTGCTGGAGGGGCTTGCCGCTCGCAGGGCCTCCCGCGTTCGTCATGGCATCGGGGCCGCGGCGCTCAGCACGGCCCACAGGCCCATCCCGGCCAGCACGACCCCGACGACGGCGAGGAGCGCGACGAGGATCGTCCGGGCCCGCCCGCCGACGTAGTCCTGGAGGACGGTGCGGACGCCCACGAACGAATGGAACACGACCAGGACGAGCATCGACCCGTCGACCGTCCGCCACAGCCCGTTGGCCCAGCGGTGCGTGTCGATCCAGTCGGCCGTCTGGTTGGCCGGGTCGAACAGGACGTGGGTGATGATGAAGTGGCTCAGGGCGAGGACGAACAGCGCGAGCCCGGTCAGGCGCATGAGGTACCAGATCGCGAGCTCGACGCGATCGGCGCCAACGGGTCGCGGACGACCAACGATCGAGTAGCGAGCGCTCATCAGCCGCCCCAGATCGGCTTGAGGATGACGTACGCCACGGGCAGTCCGACGACGACGAAGATCGCCCACGCCGCGGCCCACATCTGGCGGTGGTAGAGGGTCAGCCGCGGCCAGAAGTCCATGAGAATGATCCGCAGGCCGTTGAGGGCGTGGTACAGGAGGGCCGCGCCGAGGAGCGTCTCCCCCACCCGGCCGGCCGGGCTGGCGTAGATCTGCAGGACGTCGTTGTACAGGCTCGGGTTCGCCTGCGCGAGCCAGATGTCGAGGACGTGGAGGAGGATGAACAGCCAGATCGCGACCCCGGAGATCCGGTGGAACGCCCAGGCGACCATTCCGGGGCCGCCCCGATAGGACAGCTTCAGGAGCGTTGCCTGACCGGGTCGCGGCAGTCGGAGCAACGGTGATGGGCGGTCAGGCGGTGCGCAGCCGCGCGCCCGCCGCGGCGGCCGGGTTGACGGCGGTCGCGTGGAGGCGCTCGATGATCGCGTCGGCGTACTGGCTGGTCCCCGCCGGGCCGCCCATGTCGGCGGTCGTCGCGCGGCCGTCGGCGACGACCTCGCGAAGGGCGTTCTCGACCCGGGTGGCGGCGTCCGGATGGCCGAGGTGGCGGAGCATCAGGACGCCCGACAGGATGAGGGCGGTCGGGTTGGCGCGATTCATGCCCGCGTACTTCGGAGCCGAGCCGTGGACGGCCTCGAAGACGGCGGCCTCGGTGCCGATGTTGGCCCCCGGCGCCACGCCCAGCCCGCCGACGAGGCCGGCACACAGGTCGGACACGATGTCGCCGTACAGGTTCGGCAGGACCATGACGTCGTACAGCTCCGGCTTCTGGACGAGCTGCATGCACATGTTGTCGACGATCCGGTCCTCGAACTCGATCCGGCCCTCGTAGTCGGCGGCCACGGTCCGGCACGACTCGAGGAACAGGCCGTCCGACAGCTTCATGATGTTGGCCTTGTGGACGGCCGTGACCTTGCGGCGACCGTTCGCGACGGCGTAGTCGAAGGCGAACCGGGCGATTCGCTCCGAGGCGGCCCGGGTGATGATCTTGATGCTCTCCGCGGCGTCCCGGCCGACCATGTGCTCGATGCCGGCGTAGAGGTCCTCGGTGTTCTCGCGGACGATGACGAGATCCACGTCGTGGTAGCGGGTCTCGAGGCCGCGCAGCGAGCGCGCCGGGCGGAGGTTGGCGTACAGCCCGAGGGCCTGGCGAAGCGTGACGTTGACGCTCCGGAAGCCGGCCCCGACCGGCGTCGTGACGGGCCCCTTGATGGCCACGCGATTGCGCCTGATCGACTCGAGGACCGCCTCAGGCAGCGGGGTGCCGTGCTTGGCGATCATGGCCTCGCCCGCCTCGACGACCTCCCACTCGAACTCGACGCCCGAGGCGTCGAGGACCCGACGCGTCGCGTCCGCCAGCTCCGGGCCGATCCCGTCGCCGGGGATGAGGGTGACTCGGTGGGCCATGCCGGCCATTCTAGCCGCGCCCCTCCGGCCGGTCGGCAGGCCGGTCGGCCCGTCTGGGACGGGCGACTCGGCGCAACGCGGGCCCGCCGGGCGGCCGGTACCATGCGAGGCCCGTGAAGATCCACGAAGCCGACGCGAAGGCGCTGCTGGTCGCCCAGGGTCTTCCGGTCCCCCCGTGGGAGGTCGCCCGCACCCCCTCGCAGGCCCGCAGCGCCGCGGTCCGCTTCCTCGCCGACCCGGCCAACGCCACGGGTAAGGTCGTCATCAAGGCCCAGGTCCTGGTGGGCGGCCGTGGCAAGGCCGGCGGCGTGAAGCTCGCCGCCACCGCCGACGAGGCCGAGGACGTCGCGGCCCAGATCCTGGCCCTCGAGATCAAGGGCCTGCCCGTCCGCCGGGTGCTCGTCGGGCCGGCGGCCGAGATCGTCAAGGAGTACTACCTGTCGGTCCTCCTCGACCGCGCGACGAAGCGCCTGATGTTCATCGGCTCGGCCGAGGGCGGCGTCGAGATCGAGCAGGTCGCGGCGACGAATCCCGACGCCATCGTCTACGAGCGCGTGGACCCGCTGCTCGGGCTCGGGGGGCTGCCCGACTACGTCGCCCGCGAGCTGGCGTTCAAGATCGGCTTCGGTGGCCACTGGAAGGCCGCCGCCGCGATCGCCAAGGGCCTGTTGGCGACGATGCTCGCCAACGACGCCGACCTCGTCGAGATCAACCCCCTGGCGGTCATCCGCGAGCACGGGGCGCAGGGCGTGCCGGTCGAGCGGCTCGTGTGCCTCGACGCCAAGATCACCCTCGACGACTCGGCCCTCGCCCGTCACCCCGGCCACGAGGCGCTGCGCGACCTCGACGCCGAGGATCCCGCCGACGTCGAGGCTCGGCGCTACGACCTGACCTACATCCACCTCGACGGCGACATCGGCTGCATGGTCAACGGCGCCGGCCTGGCGATGACGACGATGGACCTCGTCAAGCGGGCCGGCGGGGAGCCGGCGAACTTCCTCGACATCGGTGGCGGCGCGAAGGCCGACCGCGTCGCGGCGGCGATGCGCCTCATCCTCGACGACCCGAAGGTCAAGGCCATCCTGGTCAACATCTTCGGCGGCATCACCCGCGGCGACGAGGTCGCGCGAGGGCTGATCGAGGCCCGCGCCCAGCAGGAGCGCGACGTCCCGATGGTCGTCCGCATCGTCGGCACCAACGCCGCCGAGGCGGCTGAGCTGCTGCGGGCGGCGCGCTTCGAGACGGCCGCCACCCTCGACGAGGCAGCCGCGACGGCGGTCGCCGCAGCGAAGGGCGCGGTGGTCGCGTGAGCATCCTCGTCGGACGCGACACGCGCCTCGTCGTCCACGGCATGACGGGCCGTGAGGGCGAGTTCCACAGCCGGGCGATGCTCGAGTACGGGACCACCATCGTCGCCGGCATGACGCCCGGCAAGGGCGGCCAGCTCGCGCTCGACGACCGAGTCCCGGTCTTCAACACCGTGGCCGACGCCGTCCGCGAGACGGGCGCCAACACCTCCTGCATCTTCGTGCCGGCCGCGGGCGCTCCGGACTCGGTCCTGGAGGCCGTGGCGGCCGGCATCCGCACGATC